>CAMYWU010000164.1 GCA_947302895.1 uncultured Clostridia bacterium
AACACCTAAATCAGAACAGGCATTTACTATAGTTATTTTCATAATAGCCTCCTTTTTTTGTATAATGCCGCTGTCAAAATCAATTTCAACCTCGTCGCCTTCTTCAATCTCGTTTGCCGCTTCATCACATTCGAGAATCGGAAGTCCGATATTAATTGCGTTTCTGAAGAAAATTCTTGCAAAGGTTGATGCAATAACGCAGCTGACACCCGATGCCTTAATAGCAATCGGAGCGTGCTCCCTTGATGAGCCGCAGCCGAAATTTGCCTTGGCAACCATAATATCGCCTTTTTCAACCTTTGAAGCAAAGGAGGAGTCTATATCCTCCATACAATGAGAAGCAAGCCACTCCTCATCGCTTCTGTTTAAATATCTTGCAGGGATGATAACATCGGTATCAATATTATCTCCGAACTTATGTACTTTACCCTTTGCTATCATACTTACACCTCCTCGGGAGAAGCAATATATCCCTTAATCGCAGAAGCTGCTGCAACAGCGGGAGAAGCAAGATAAATCTCGCTGTCAACATGACCCATTCTGCCCACAAAGTTTCTGTTTGAGGTAGAAACAGCTCTCTCGCCTGCTGCAAGAATACCCATATGTCCGCCAAGACAGGGTCCGCAGGTAGGAGTTGAAACAACTGCGCCTGCATTAACAAATATCTCTGCCCAGCCCTGCTTTATGCATTCAAGATAAATGCTCTGGGTTGCAGGGATAATGATAACACGAACGCCGCTTGCAACCTTCTTTCCCTTAAGGATTTCGGCTGCCATTTTCATATCCTCAATTCTGCCGTTTGTACAGGAGCCGATAACAACCTGGTCAATCTTAATTGACCCGGCAGGAATCTCATCAATTGTCTTTGTGTTTTCGGGGAGATGAGGGAATGCAACAGTTGATTTAAGAGTTGAAAGGTCGATAGTAACACATCTTTCATACTCGGCGTCCGCATCCGCTTCAAAAACCTTGTATTCACGCTCGGAGCGGTCTTTAACATATTCTAGAGTTATATCATCAACGGGGAAAATTCCGTTTTTAGCGCCGCATTCAATCGCCATATTTGCAATGCAAAGTCTGTCGTCCATTGAAAGCTCTTTAATGCCGTCGCCGCAAAATTCAAGCGACTTATAAA
Organism: uncultured Clostridia bacterium; assembly: GCA_947302895.1. GTDB lineage: Bacteria > Bacillota > Clostridia > Oscillospirales > Acutalibacteraceae > Eubacterium_R. The sequence goes on from CAMYWU010000164.1 coordinate 1,136, forward strand.
GGGCGCCGTCAACGCCGATTTCACCGATTAAGTGAAGAACAACGTCCTTGCCCGAAACGTATTTTGATTTCTTGCCCGTTACCTCAACCTTGATAGCAGAGGGAACCTTGAACCAAGCCTTGCCCGTTGCCATTCCTGCCGCCATATCGGTTGAGCCAACGCCTGTTGAGAAAGCGCCGAGAGCGCCGTATGTGCAGGTGTGGGAATCTGCGCCGATAATGCAGTCGCCGCAGGTAACAATTCCCTGCTCGGGAAGAAGCGCATGCTCAATTCCCATATTGCCGACGTCAAAATAATGAGTTATTTCATTCTTTGCGGCAAACTCACGAACCTGCTTGCAGTTCTCAGCGGACTGAATATCCTTATTAGGAGTGAAATGGTCCATAACAAGAGCAATTCTTGTTTTATCAAAAACCGTATTCTTATTAAACTTATTCATCTCATTGATGGCAACAGGAGAGGTTACGTCGTTTCCGAGAACCATATCAAGCCTTGCTTCAATGAGCTGACCTGCTACAACGCAGTCAAGTCCTGCGTGGGAAGCGAGGATTTTCTGAGTCATTGTCATTCCCATAGCGTTATTCCTTTATTATCGTTATTATTCGTCGTTATCCGTGTATGCGCCTCTTGTGAGCGAGGTAATACCCGTTCTTGCAAGCTCGCATATGCCGAAATTCTCTTCGAGATATGCAACAAATTCATCAAGAGTTTCGCCTGCGCCCGTAAGTTCAAGAGTCATTGTTTCAAGGGAAACATCAAGAACTCTTGCACCGAACTTTGCGTTGTATGCAAGAACCGCATTCTTCTCTTCAATTCCCTTTGCATGAACCTTAACAAGCAAAAGCTCGGAGGAAACAGAATTTTCCTCTGTAAGAGTAAGCACCTCTTTAACGATTTCAAGCTTTGCAAGCTGACGCTTAATCTGTCTGAAATTTTCGGGCTCCGTTACCGTTTCAATCGTCATTCTGGAATATTCTTCCTTCTCTGTTTCAGAAACGGTTAATGAGGAAATGTTATAGCCCCTTCTTGAAAAAAGGCTTGCAACACGCTGAAGAACACCGCTTTCGTTATCAACCAAAACGGATATAACTAATTTTTCCTTCATTATGCTTCCTCCTTAGTTAAATTCTTCAATAATATCCGTATGAGCTCCTCCGGGAGGAATCATAGGAAGAACATTTGAATCGGGGCTGATTGTGCAGTCAACCAAAACAGGACCCTGAGTTGAAAGCGCTTCCTTAACAACGCTTTCGATTTCATCATTATTGTTTATTCTGAGCCCTTTAACGCCGAACGCCTCGGCAACCTTAACAAAATCGGTCTTTCTGTTGGGGTCGGTATCGGCAAAGCGGTTGCCGTAGAAAAGCTTCTGCCACTGGCGAACCATTCCGAGCACCTTGTTATTCATAATAAACATTTTAACAGGAACGTTATATGATGCCATTGTTGCAAGCTCGGCAAGATTCATATGGAAGCAGCCGTCGCCAACAAAAGAAACAACTGTTTTATCGGGACAGCCGAACTGACCGCCGATTGAAGCGCCCATCGAATAGCCCATTGTTCCAAGACCGCCTGAGGAAAGGAAGGTTCTCGGCTGCTTGAATTTATAAAACTGAGCTGCCCAGAGCTGATGCTGGCCAACGTCTGTAACAACAATGGTATCTTCGGGGGTGAGCTTATCAACTGTTTCAATAAGGGTCTGGGGATTAACATAATCGTCAATCTGATTCTGAACAAAGGGACGGCGGAAGGTTTCAATCTCCGCCTTCCACTCGCTGTGGTCGAGCTGTTCAATAGCTCTTGTAAGCTCGGGAAGGAGCTCTTTCAAATTGCCTCTGAGATGATAGTTTGAATTAATGTTTTTATCCATCTCGGCAGCGTCGATATCAATATGTAATATCTCGGCATTGGGAGCAAACTTAGCTCTGTTTCCTGCAACACGGTCTGAAAAACGTGCGCCGCAGGTAATTAAAACATCGCAGTCGTGAGCCGCCTTGTTGCACTCAAAATGACCGTGCATACCAATTAATCCGAGATGAAGAGGATGACCGTTTGGAAATGCGCCAAGACCCATAAGGGTTGAAACAACGGGCGCATCAATTTTCTCTGCAAAGGTTATCAAACCCTCTCCGACATTGGAAATAATTGTTCCGCCGCCTGCATAAATGAGGGGCTTTTTAGCGCTTCTGAGAAGCTCGATTGCTTTTTCAAATGTTCCTTTAATCGGCTTTGGAGATTCATCGGGAACCTGAGCGGGCTCGGGAGTATATTCAGCCTTTGCAGCGGTTACATCCTTTGTTATATCAATCAATACGGGACCCGGTCTGCCGCTCTGTGCAATCTTGAATGCACGGCGGATTGCAGGAGCAAGGTCCTCAATTTTATTAACAAAGAAATTATGCTTGGTTATGGGCATGGTAATTCCGCAGATATCAACCTCCTGGAAGGTATCACGTCCGATAAGAGGGCTTGCAACATTCGCAGTTATTGCAACAACGGGAACTGAATCAAGAAAAGCAGTTGCAATGCCTGTTACAAGATTTGTTGCGCCGGGACCGGAGGTTGCAAAGCAAACGCCGACCTTGCCCGTTGCCCTTGCATATCCGTCCGCAGCATGGGCAGCGCCCTGCTCATGAGCGGTAAGAATATGATTAAAGGTATCTCCGTATTTATATAACTCATCAAAAATATTGAGAATTGTACCTCCCGGGTAACCGAAGATGGTATCAACTCCCTGTTCTTTTAATGTTTCAAGAACTATTTGTGAACCGTTAAGCTGCATAATTCTTCTCCTATTAAAAAATATTAGAAATATAATAACATTTTTATGAGATAAAGTCAAGCATTATGTTAATTAAATTATGCTTGTAAAAAAGAG
>CAMYWU010000165.1 GCA_947302895.1 uncultured Clostridia bacterium
TGCCGCAGGAATGAAGCAGAATAGCATTATTACCGCTGCACCGAGGAAGAGCTCCATCGGGTATACAATTTCGCTTTCGTTTGCAACTCCCCTGTTTGCTCTGTTGATAATAAACTGGGCAACCAAAGGACCTATAATCATAGGAACAAGAACATACATAACCATTCTGCATCCCTGGAAAAGACCTTTCTTGCCGCTCGGGATATAATCCCTGTATGAAGCGGTGAAAAGACCTGCCATAACAAGAGTTACGCCGATAGAAAGTATTCCGCCGATAATCAGAAGCAGAGTTACCTTCTTTTCATCATTTCCGATAAAGAACTTTGAGCTCCAGATAATTACACAGCCGATAATGCCTGCAATAATCGTTGGAAAATAGAAATGCTTCTTGCCGAATTTATCCATCATCGAGGATATTATAACCGAAAGCACTGCCGAAACAAGCATAATTATGCCAATAGGAATAATATAGTTGCTTATCTTCATTGTTCCTTCAACAAGGTTGAAAAGATAGTTAACATAAACCTGGTATGCAACAGCCGAAACCATATTTCCCGCAAGACACCAATAAAGCATTTTATGCTCCTTTATAACCTTCGGCTGAAGCGAATAGGTAAAATCTGAAATAAAGGAATTGCTCTTATTTCCCTTAATGCCCTCTTTATCCTTCATCAGAACAAGTCCGATAACTCCGCCGATAGTTGTTATAAGACCGAGCATAATGAAAAACTTTTTCCAGTCGGAATGGGTTGCCGAAGCGTTTGTTAAGCTATCAAAGCCGCCGAAAACAACAGCAAGCGCAAAGAGGGGCATAACTGCCAGAACAGTATCAACCCTTGCTCTGTTTGCAGTATTTGAAATATCGGTTATCCAGGTGTTGAACGCTGCATCATTGCTGATTGAGCCGATTATGCTCATAACACAGTCCATAACAACAACCAGTATTGCCATAAAAACAACCTTGTTTTTATCGGGCTCCATCGGAACAAGGGCAAACATCGCAATAGTAAAGCCCCAGATTATGTAGCCAACGGAGATAAACAGCTTTCGCTTTCCGCTTCTGTCGCAAAGCGCACCGCCGATAAGGGTTGAAAGCGTTGCAAATACTGCCGAAAATGCAACCATAAGTGTTGTTGCCCAGGGCGCTCTTGTTATTTCGTTTTGCATAAAGCGTGAGAAATACATATTCTCAACAACCCATGCAATCTGACCGATAAGCCCGAAAAGAATAATAGAGCTCCACATTCTTAATCCGAGCGCACCCGGTTTTGCTGTTTTCATATATAATCACCTGAGACTATTTTAACACTTAAAGCCAAACTATTCAATAGGTTCAACAAAAATTGAAAACTCCTTACCCTTTAGTGTATTGAGCCTGTATTCTTTTGTAGGAAAAGGTCCGCAGGCTCCTGAGCCTGCCCCGAGCTGATAGTAATCAAGGTGAATAAAGGTTGTATCGCAAAGCTTAACATCCTCCTGATGCGATGCTTTTGCACATTGCTGAGAAGAAAAGCGGTCTGCCGAGAAAATTCTCTGTCCCTCGCAGAAGGTGAAACGCAAGCCTGCGCCGTTTTCATTTTTCACCTCAGCGAACCGAACATCGCTTCTCATACTGCTTTCCTGAGGACGAATATATTTCTCCCTCATTTCATCAACCCTGCACTCATAAACTCCGAGCATTGCATGTTCCTTATAATCCGGAAGATTCGGCATATCGCCCAACCCGAAATATTTAACATTTTCATATTCCTCAGGCATTTCAAGCGTTAAGCCGAAGCGAGGTATGAAGGGGATTTTTCTTGATTTAAGGCATTTAACATCAATTCTTAAGCTTCCGTCAATTTTAACGAAATAGCTTATATTCAGCTTAAGAAGCTCCTTTGCCTTGGTTGTTGAGAGTATATAAACTCCTTCAATAACAAAGCTGTCGCCCTGTGTTGAGGTTTTGATTTTATCGCAGAGATAGAGCTTTTCAGTATCAAGAGCAAACTTATTCCATATCATCTGCAGTTTTCTGTCGTTATCAATCGGCGCTCTGAAAACGCTTATTCCGAAGCCGTTTGAGCTGCCGAAACCACCGTAGTTTATAAACTCGTTACCGTTTTTCTCAAAGCTTTCAAGCTCACCCGTTTTTTTGTTGAAAATCAGCTGTCCGTTTTCAATTTCAATAAAGAGCTTATTCTGACAGTTTCTCACTTTCGGAGCTTTATCAAAAATACGGACAGGCTTATATGAGGCGCCTATAGTATTACCGCAAACGTCAAGCTGCTCTGAGGCAATTTCAAAATCGCCGTCAAAATATCTCAGAACAGCGGCATCGCACTCAGGGCAATCGATTTCGGTTTCAAAAGTCTTGCGGGGCTCGATGTCAATTTCAAATTCACCGCTGTTTTTAATTTCGCCGTTTTTTCCGATTGCAGAAAATTCAACCCTGAAAGCGGCTTTTTTGAAATAATTAAGGTTTTTAAAGGTGAATTTTTCACCGTCGTATTCAGCTCTTACGGGACGATAACAGTTTTTCATCTGATATGCACCGGAATGGGGAGTTCTGTCGGGGAAGAATAATCCGTCAACACAGAAATTGCCATCGTGCTTTTTTTCGCCGTGGTCGCCGCCATAGGTGTATTTATATCTGCCATTTTCGTGATAAACCGCATGGTCTGCAAATTCCCATATGCATCCGCCGAGCATATTATCGCCGCCATAAAAGAATTTCATATATTCTTCAAGGTCGCCTGCTCCAAGCCCCATTGCGTGGCAATATTCACACATAAAAAATGGCTTTTGATAGAATTTCTTAGGAAGTCCCTTTCCGAGCGAAACCTTCTCAGAAAGTTTATGCCAGGGATACATCATTGAAATAACATCATATGCAAAACGCTTTGCGCGAACAACTCCCTCATAGTGAATGGGAATGGCAGTCAGCTTTTTAAGCTCTGAATAGCAATAATCCTGATTAAGATATCCCCACGCCTCGTTTCCGAGCGACCACATTGTTATTGAAGGATGGTTTTTATCACGCTCAAACATTCTTAAAACCCTGTCCCAATATCTCGGCTGCCACTCGGGATTATGCGAGCAGGCGCCGGGCTTGTGAAGTTCGCTCTGGCATCCGTGGGTTTCAATATCCGCCTCATCAACAACATATATTCCGTATTCATCACATAAATCAAGGAATATCGGGTCGGGAGGATAATGGGATGTGCGAACGCAGTTGACATTAAACTCCTTGAAAATTCTAACATCCCTTTCCATATCGGAAACGCTCATAACATAGCCTTTTTCAGGATTCGTATCGTGATGGTTAACTCCGAGGAGTTTTATCGGCTCGCCATTGAAAAGAAAAGTGTTTGAGTGAATTTGTATCTGTTTAAAGCCAATTGGTCTTGCAATACTTTCAATTGCCTTTGAATCTTTATACAGGATTAAAACAAGCTTATAAAGCTTTGGCGTTTCGGCGCTCCACTGCTCAACTTTAAGCGAAGGAAAAGAAACAACCGCTTTTTTGGAAAAAACGCCGATTGTTTTTGAAGCAAATACCTTTTTCTCAGAAATAATTCTTGCTTCAAGTTCACATTCTCCGCTCAGCTCAAGACTGAGTTCAATATTCAAATCATATGCAGAGTCGCTGTTAACGCTTGTTCTTGCCTGAAAATCATATATCGAGTTATCCCCGCTTTTATACAGCAGAACATCACGGAAAATTCCGTTGTTTCTGAACATATCCTGGGCTTCAAGATATGTTCCGTTAGAAAACTTATGAACAACGGCAACAATCTCATTTTCGCCCTTATTAAGATATTTTGTTATATCAAACTCGCTTGTATTATGGCTGCCCTCGCTGTAACCAACATATTTTGAATTCACAAAAACATCAAGAGCGCCTGCAACTCCTAGAAAGCTGAGAACATAGTTTAAGTTAATATCATCAATCTCAACTAATTTACGATATACTCCAACTGCACAGTCCTCGG
>CAMYWU010000166.1 GCA_947302895.1 uncultured Clostridia bacterium
CGCATCCGAGAACTATTCCCGTATCCTCGGCAGTATGGTGGGTATCAACCTCAAGGTCGCCCACTGCGCTGAGCTTTAAGCCAAAGCCTGCATGATAGGCAAAGGCGGTTAACATATGGTCGAAAAAGCCGATACCGCTTTTAATATCAACCTCACCGCCGTCAAGGCAAAGCTCGGCTTTGATTTTTGTTTCCTTTGTATTTCTTTCAATAGTGGCGCTTCTCATAGGCTGCCTCCTTATTCAAATCTTACTTTGATTGAATTTGCGTGTGCTGAAAGTCCCTCTGTTTCAGCAAGCTTTATAATATCATCCTTCGCATTGCGAAGCTCGTTGCAGGTGTAGTAAATAAACGAAGATTTTTTAATAAAGCTGTCAACCGATAGGGGCGAGAAAAATCTTGCAGTACCTGAGGTAGGAAGAACGTGGTTTGGTCCTGCATAGTAATCTCCGAGAGGTTCGGGCGACCAGTTTCCGAGGAAAACAGAACCTGCATTGTCAATTCTTCCTATATATTTGAGCGGCTCCGAAATGCAAAGCTCAAGATGCTCGGGAGCAAGCTCGTTTGCAAACTTAATTGCCTGTTCAATATCCTCGCAAACAATTATTTCGCCGAAATCATCAAGCGAAGCCTTGATAATATCTTTTCTATCAAGAGTTTTTATCTGCTTTTCAATCTCGTGAAGGGTTTGCTTTGCAAGGTCGCTTGAGGTTGAAAGTAAAATAGCGGAAGCCATTTTATCGTGTTCAGCCTGGCTCATTAAATCCGCTGCAAGAAAAGTGGGGTCGGCAGTTTTATCGGCAACGATAAGAATTTCGCTCGGACCTGCAACCATATCAATATCAACAACTCCATAGAGCAGTCTTTTTGCAGTTGCAACGTAGATATTACCCGGACCTACAATCTTATCAACCTTTGGAATTTTTTCGGTTCCGTATGCAAGGGCTGCAATAGCCTGTGCGCCTCCAACAAGAAAAACTCTGTCAACGCCTGCAATTGCCGCAGCTGCCATAATGCTTGGGTTCGGGTTTCCGTCCTTTGCAGGAGGAGTTACCATAATTATCTCTTTAACACCCGCAATTTTTGCAGGAATGGCATTCATAAGAACTGATGAGGGATATGCTGCTGTTCCTCCCGGAACATAGATACCAACTCTTTCAAGTCCTCTTACCCTCTGACCCATAATAACGCCGTTTTCCTGAGTTGTCATCCATGATTGCTGAAGCTGGCGGGCATGGAAATCATATATATTTTTCTTAGCGTTTTCAAGCGCAGTTTTGAAATCCTCATCAACAAGATTGAGGTATTCGTTAAGCTCCTTCTTTTCAACAACAGTTTTCTTGGGAAGAGCGCCGTCGAAACGAACGGTAAATTCTCTTACCGCCTCATCGCCATCCTCTTTAACGCCCTTGATTATGGTTGAAACTCTTTTAACCATTTTATTATCGGTTTCAGCTGCACGCTGCTTAAGGGTTTCAATAAGCGCATATTCAACTTTTCCGTTTGCTTTAGTAATTTTCATAATACTATCCTCCAAACCTATTAAGGCTTCCCCCTGGGGGGAAGCTGTCGCCAAAGGCGACTGATGAGGGGAAACTTTCGATTATCCCCCCTCTCATCCGACTGCTTCGCAGCCACCTTTCCCTCTTGAGGGGAAGGTGTGAGGAATTATACCTTGCTTGCAAGCTCTAAATCTGCAAGAAATGCTTCAATTTCATTCTTTCTGAGCTTCATTGAAGCCATATTAACAATAACTCTTGCGGAGATAGGACATATTTCGTCAACAACCTCAAGCCCGTTTTCTTTGAGCGTTGAGCCTGTTTCAACTATATCAACAATTCCGTCGGCAAGTCCGAGAAGCGGAGCGAGCTCAACGCTTCCCTCAATTTTTATAACCGCAACATCCATACCCTTGCTTTCAAAAAATTCCTTTGCAACCTTCGGATATTTTGATGCCACCGTTTTTCTCTTATAGCCCGAATAGAAATCAACTCCCTTGGGGCATGCAAGAGCAAATCGGCATTTGCCTATATTCAAATCGATAACCTCATAAAACGAGGTGCCGTGTTCAATAATAGTATCCTTGCCAACAATTCCGATATCGCAAACGCCGTGTTCAACATAGGTTATAACATCGGGCGCTTTTGATAAAACTGCTTCATAGTTATCAACGGGAAGAATGAGCCTCCTGCCCTTGTTTTCAAGCTCGGAGGTATCAAGACCCATCGTTTTGAAAAGCTTAACGGAGCTTTTTTCAAGTCTGCCCTTGGTAAGCGCAATTCTCAGCGGACGCTGGGTATTTATGGTTTCCCTTATAGCCTGGCATAAATCAGTTACCTCAACGGCAAAGCCGATAGCAGGCGCAGGAAGTCCGAATTCACCGAGCAGATTATCGTATCTGCCGCCTGAAAGCACGGTTAAGCCCGAGCCCTCGGCATAGCCCCTGAAAATAACTCCCGTGTAGTAATTAGAGCGGTTAACAAGCCCTAAATCGAGCATAATATACTCTTTAAGACCAGCGGCGCAAAGCTCTTCATAAACTGTTTTAAGATAATTGAGCGCTTCAAGCGCATCCTTATCGCTATAAAGCTTCATTGCTTCGTCGATAACGGAAGCATCGCCGAATAGCCTCGGAAGCCTTCTTATAACCTCGGTTTCTCTGCTCTCTCCTATCTCGCTTAGCAAATCGCCGAGCGCTGCATAGTTTTTGCCTTCAATCAGCTTGCAGATTCGAGCTTTTGTTCTTGATGGAATATCCATCTTATCAAGAATAGCCTTAAAGAAAGCGGCGTTTCCTATTTCAAGCTTAAATGAGCTTAAATTACAGCGCTTAAGGCTTTCAACAGCCATTGAGATAACCTCAATATCAGCCTGATGTGAGCCATCGCCTATAAGTTCTATGCCGCTTTGAGCAATTTCATTTGGTCTGCCGTCCAAATCCTTGCCTCGAACAAAAACGTTCTGGTTATAGTAAAGGCGAACAGGAAAATCCTCTTTATTCAGCCTTGTTGCAACCATACGTGCAATAGGCATTGTGTTATCGGGGCGCAAAACGGTTGTTCTTCCCTTTGAGTCGGTAAGCTTATACATTTCGTCGCTCTCAACAACCGTGCTTTCATTTCTGAAAACATCAAAGAACTCAATTGAGGGTGTTATAACCTTTTTATAGCTGCTCTCCTTGAATAAATCAGCAAGGATTTTTTCTATATTGCGTCTGTCGTCGCACTCCTCAAAGAGATAATCTCTGCTGCCTTCGGGAGTTAATCTTGATAATCTTTTCATTAAAAAGTTGATACCTTTCAATATTTTCGCTTTAGCGTGCTAATATGCTAACACACTAAAGTATATATGTCAATATATATTTTTTTATTTGTCCGAGCGCTTGCGCGAGTAACCGACAACTCGGAACTCGTGGCTCGAAACTCGCAACTTTTTCAGAAAGAAAACAGTGAAATTTGTTTGCTTTCGGGGAGGTCGCCGAGAGCGCCTGCATTTCTGAGCGCATCCACAACCGATTTGCCGACTCCGGGCTCGTTTGCCAAATCATCGGAAGCAATAAAGCCTTCGGGATTACGCTCAACAGCATCGGCAATTGCCTTTGCAGCGGTTTCGCCTATTCCGTCTATTGCGGCAAACGGCAGTCTTATTTTACCGTCCTCAATCTTATATATTCTCCAATCAGATTTATATAAATCAACTCCGAGGAATTCATATCCCCTTGCAAGCATTTCAATAACAATCTGTAAAACAACATACTGGCTTTCTTCTTTTGCAGTTGCATCATTGCCCTTGAGCTTGATTTCATTCATCTTCTTTTTAACAGCCGCTTTACCGCCGACTGCGGCAACAGCATCTATTGCATCACCGCGAACGGTGAAATATGCAGAATAAAACTCAAGAGG
>CAMYWU010000167.1 GCA_947302895.1 uncultured Clostridia bacterium
AACGAATAGACGCGTCCGCTTTACTTCAGTTCCAGCAACTCCCCGGCAAATCACAATTTGTAACACTTGCACAATCAAAGCCCACTAAAACGGTAGGCAATATAGGAAATTGTACAAAGTTTACAAAACCTATTGACATAGTAGGTTATCTCCGATATAATGACCTCAACAAACGAAGCACAGACGTGCATAGGAGTTGAAAGATATGAAAAAATACTATGCGGCAATCTTTGAAATGCGAATGTGGCGATGTTGAAGCTTAGCATTAAACGTCAATAACACATTAACATTTTAAAGGAGATAAAAAATGAGTAACTACAGATTTGAAACAAAACAGCTCCATATAGGTCAGGAGCAGGCGGACCCCTCAACCGATTCAAGAGCGGTTCCTATTTATCAGACAACATCATATGTTTTTCATAATTCACAGCATGCAGCAGACCGCTTTGGTCTTGCCGACCCCGGAAACATCTATGGCAGGCTTACAAACAGCACCCAGGAGGTTCTTGAAAAAAGAATCGCCTCTCTTGAGGGCGGAAGCGCAGCGCTTGCACTTGCATCGGGCGCAGCGGCAATAACATATACCATAGAAGCTCTTGCATCAAACGGCGGTCATATTGTTGCACAGAAAACAATCTATGGAGGAAGCTATAATCTGCTTTCGCACACCCTTCCTCAGTATGGAATTGAAACAACCTTTGTTGATGCTCACAACCTTGAAGAGCTTGAAGGCGCAATAAAAGAAAACACAAGAGCAATTTATCTTGAAACCCTCGGAAATCCGAACAGCGATATTCCCGATATAGATGCAATAGCAACCATTGCTCATTCGCACGGTCTGCCCCTTGTTGTTGATAACACCTTCGGAACTCCCTATCTTTTCCGTCCTATCGAACACGGTGCGGATATAGTTGTTCACTCTGCAACAAAATTTATCGGCGGCCACGGAACAACCCTTGGAGGCATTATTGTTGAAGCAGGTAAATTTGACTGGAGTGCAGGGGATAGGTTCCCGCAAATAGCTGCTCCGAATCCGAGCTATCACGGCGTTTCGTTCTATGAAGCTGTCGGAGCAGCGGCATTCGTAACATATATCAGGGCAATTCTGCTTCGTGATACGGGCGCTGCAATCTCGCCGTTTAACGCCTTCCTTCTTTTGCAGGGTGTTGAAACGCTCTCGCTCCGCCTTGAACGCCACGCAGAAAACACAAAGAAGGTTGTTGAATACCTCTCAAATCATCCCCGGGTTAAGAAGGTTAATCATCCATCGCTTCCCGACCATCCCGATAATGAGCTTTATAAAAAGTTCTTCCCAAACGGCGGCGCATCAATTTTCACATTTGAAATCGAGGGCGGCAGAGAAGAAGCATGGAAATTCATTGATAATCTTCAGATTTTCTCGCTTCTTGCAAATGTTGCGGATGTCAAGAGCCTTGTTATTCATCCTGCATCAACAACCCATTCCCAGCTTTCGGCAGATGAGCTTGCCCAGCAGGGAATATTTGAAAACACCATACGTCTTTCAATAGGCACCGAGCATATCGATGATATCATTGAGGATTTGGGAAACGCTTTCAAAGCGATATAATTTTTCACTTGCGAATATAATTATTTGATAGTATTATTATAAATATGGGAGGACAGCACTATGTCTAAAATATATAAATCAACACTTGAACTTATCGGAAACACACCCCTTGTTGAGGTAACAAATATTGAAAAGAAGCTCGGTCTTAAGGCAACACTTCTTGTTAAGCTTGAATACTTCAATCCCGCAGGCAGCGTTAAGGACAGAATTGCAAAGGCAATGATTGAGGACGCTGAGGCAAAGGGGCTTCTCAAAGAGGGCTCGGTTATCATTGAGCCAACCTCGGGCAACACAGGTATCGGTCTTGCTGCAATCGCAGCCGCAAAGGGCTACAGGGCAATTTTAACAATGCCCGAAACCATGAGCGTTGAGAGAAGAAATATTCTCAAAGCATACGGCGCTGAGATAGTTTTAACAGAGGGCGCAAAGGGTATGAAGGGCGCTATCGCAAAGGCTGAGGAGCTTGCTGAGGAAATTGAGGGCGCATTCATCCCAGGTCAGTTCGTAAACCCTGCAAACCCCGCAGTACATAAAGCAACAACGGGACCTGAAATTTTCAGAGATACCGACGGCAAGCTTGACTTCTTTGTTGCAGGAGTAGGAACGGGCGGAACCATAACGGGAACGGGCGAATACCTTAAGGAGCTCAACTCCGCAATCAGGGTTATAGCTGTTGAGCCCGAAACCTCTCCCGTGCTTTCAAAGGGTACGGCAGGCGCACATAAAATTCAGGGTATCGGCGCAGGCTTTGTTCCCGATGTTCTTAATACAGAGGTTTACGACGAGGTTATAACCTCATCAAACGAGGCGGCTTTTGAAGCTGCAAAGCTCCTTGCTAAAACAGAGGGTATTTCGGTTGGAGTTTCCTCGGGTGCGGCGCTCGGCGTTGCAATCGAGCTTGCAAAAAAGGAAGAAAATGCAGGAAAAACAATCGTTGCACTTCTTCCCGACAGCGGCGACAGATATTATTCAACTCCGCTCTTTACTGAATAACAGCTATATAAAAACACAGGGTAAGCCCAATAGCATTAAGTTAACGGGATGCCGAGGGCACCACACACCGCAAGGAAGTATCGCCTAAATTTTTGCTCTTTTGCACAATAACTGCGTTAAAATTTTAGTCAAGGCGCCAGCCTTAACTAAAATTTATGCCTTGCTCTTGCACAAAATTTCAAAAAATTTAGGTGCTTTGCAGTTTAAATTGCTTGATTTTGTTCAGATTGGTGATTACAAAAGTGACTGCATACTCGCGTATTCAGACGCTTTTTAATCGCCAAGGTGAGTGAAAGCAGGCAATTTAAACCGTTGCTTCCTTACGGTGTGCGGTGCGGTCGTCATCCCCTACAAGATTCGTTTGATTGAGTGATGTAGGGGGCGATGACCCCAGCGCCCCATTCTTATATTCTTAACTTAATGACATTGAGGGCTTGCCCTGTGTTTTTTGTTGACCGATAATTACCCGATGTGCTACAATGATACAAATTAACCTATGAAAGAGGTTTATTATGGTATATACTTTAACGCTGAATCCTGCGCTTGATTATGTTTTAAAGGTTAGCAGCCTTAAAACAGATGATATTAACCGTGCAAGCGATGCTGAAATATATTATGGAGGCAAGGGGATTAATGCTTCGGTTGTTTTAACAAGGCTTGGAATAGAGAAAAAGGCGCTGTTTTAATTGATGAAAACGGCGAAATTTCAAAGACCGAAAACGCAAAGGGAACGCTTATTAACAGCGTTGGCTGCGGCGATAGTATGCTTGCAGGCTTTCTTGCAGGATATATAGAAAACGGTGATTTCAAAACAGCGCTGAAGCTTGGTACAGCCTGCGGAAATGCAACGGCATATTCCAACTCTTTATGCGAAAAAAACGAGGTTGAAAGACTGTATGAGGAACTTGAAAAATTTAGCTTTTAATATTGACTAATAAAAGCATTTGTTGTATAAATACAATTGCAAATTAAAGAAAAAAGGAAAGATTGCTATGGAAAAAACAAAGAATAATTCAATTGTCTGGAAAATTATTTCACTGATTCTTGCTATTGCATTAATAACAGTAAGCGTTTTCTATGTAAAGTCCGTTAAAAAGGAAGCTTTGCCCGAGGCAAAAACTGCTCAAACTGCATTATCCCTCTGGAATGATGATGCAGCCGCTAAGAAAGAGCTTATTGAATATGTTAAAGCAGTAACAACAAAGGATTCACAGGATTTCATCCCTGTTGAAGACAGAATTGCAGTATTCGACCTCGACGGAACACTTGCCTGTGAAACAGACCCCTGCTATTTTGACCACTGCATTTATTACTACC
>CAMYWU010000168.1 GCA_947302895.1 uncultured Clostridia bacterium
GGAAGTTCTTTTTCTGCATACGCTGATAGTTCAAAAAGTAATAAGTTTCCTGAATTCCTTACAAGAAATATTGGAGAAAAAAACAACTGTGTTTATTTATCAACAGGAAGAAGCTGTATTAGAGAAATTCTTAAAGCTGTTGAGTTTAGCAATAAACGTGCGTTAGTTCCTGCTTTTACCTGTGAAAGTGTTATAGAGCCATTTATTGAAAACGGTTATGAAATTCAGCCGATTTCTCTAAATGAAGATTTTACAATTGATTTGGAAGAATTAAAAACACAAATTGATTCTTTCAAACCATCCGTAATAATTTTTCATAGATATTTCGGATTTGATACTTGTGAGGGCTTACGTGAAATAATTGAGAATACTGATATAATTACCATTGAGGATGAAACTCAGTATATGTTTTCCGAGCCTCATTATTCGTGGGCTGATTACCGAATTGGAAGCATCCGCAAATGGGGGCCGTTTCCTGACGGCGCTTATTTGATTAGTAACAACAAAGTTATTGAACAGCCTTCTGAACAGGATTCTCAGTTTATCGAGCTTGAATTGAATGCGATGAACAAAAAACAGGCTTTTATCGATAAACGAAGCACGGATAACGATTATCTTTCAATTTTTGCAGATGGAAGAAAATATATTGATGCTCAGACAAAAACATTTTCAATTTCAGGCGAAACAAATTTTGCTCTTGAAAAACTGAATGTTTCTGAATTCGTTAATTCACACCGTTCAAATGCAGAAACACTTATTGACGGATTAAAGGATTATTCATGGCTTGAATGTGTATTTAAAGAAGTTCCCGTTGGAATAACACCTTTTATGATTCCTGTGCTTGTACATAAGGATCGCAAGGAGTTTCAGAGCTATTTAGCTTCAAAGAAGATATATGCAACGGTAATATGGGGATGTCCTGAAATAATCAAGGATAAAATAAGCAAAACAGACAAGATGATTTACGATGAAATTCTTTGCATACCCTGTGATCAGAGATACAACGGAATTGATATGCTGAGAATTGTAAGTGAAATAAAGAGATACAGCGAAAGCAAACAACTAATCGAAAAATAGTTTTAATAATTTTCTGGAGAACATAATGAAAAATAACCGTTTAGTAATTCTTGGAACAAATGAATACCAGAATCCGCTGATAGTCCGTGCAAAAGAGCTTGGATATGAAACCCATGTTTTCGGTTGGCCCACAGGCGCAATCGGTGAAACAACGGCGGATGTTTATCATCCTGTAAATATCATGGATTATGAGCTGTTGTGGGAAGAGGTTCAGAAGGTTGAGCCCTGCGGGATTGCTTCAATAGCATCTGAGCTTGCAATGCACCCTATGAACTTTTTACTGAGAAAAATGGGAATTCCCTGCAACTCAATTGAAACAGAAACTATTGCAACCAATAAGTATATGATGCGCTGTGCAATGCGTGATGGCGGTGTTGACGGACCTCAGTTCACTTTGGTTGAAGAGGGTTTTGATAAATCAGCATTAAATGGCTTTAGTTATCCGCTTATCATTAAGCCCGTTGATTTGAGTTCAAGTCGTGGAGTTATGAAAATTAATAATCCCGATGAGCTTGATGAGGCTATAGAGTATGCTATGGGATGGTCTAAGACAAAGCAGGCAATAATTGAAGAATTTATTGAAGGTCCGGAATATAGCGGCGAGAGTATTGCCTACGGCGGTAAGTATAAGCTTTTGGCAGTAACCGAGAAGTCAACAACGGGTGCTCCTCATTTCGTTGAAACAGGGCATAAACAACCTGCAGATATTTCACCCGAAATGTTTAAAAAGGTTGAAGAAACACTTTATAAAGCCTTTGCATCAATGGGTATAAAATACGGAGCAGTTCATCCCGAGTTCAGAATCACTAAAGAGGGAAGAATCTGCTTTATGGAAATCGGCGCAAGAATGGGCGGCGATTGCATAGGTTCTGATTTGGTTCCGCTTTCAAGTGGCTATGATTATATGGGTATGGTTATTTCATGCGGATGCGGCAAGGAGCCTTCATTTGAAAAAATCAGCCAGCCTAAGGAAGCAAGGATTAAGTATATTATCACAAAGGATGATATGGCGGAATTTGAAAGAATTAGGGCTGAAGAACCCGAAATTCTTGTCAGATACAGCGAAATGAAAGAAGTTTCGGATAACCCGATACTTAAAAGTGCAGACAGAGCAGGCTACTATATTACTGCAAGATAAGGAAATAATATGAAAACTATTTTGATTACAGGTATTGGCGGACTTACGCCGAGATCGATTGCGACAGTAATTAGGGAAAACCATCCCGATTACAAACTAATCGGATGCGACATAGAGAAAAAAGCAATGGGCTTCTTTATGAAAACAAAAGACGGAAGAAAGCTTGTTGATGAATACTTTGTTGCCCCCAGATGCAATACACCGGAGTATTTTCCCTGGATTGAAAAGCTTGTTGAAACAAAAAAGATTGATTATGCATTTGTTCAGCCCGAAGCTGAGATTGTTGAATGGGGTCAGTATTTCGAGGATAACGGAAAATATCCGTGTCCCGTCTTTATGGGAAGCAAACTGCTTTCAGAATCTCTTCGCGATAAGGCTATTATGGCTCAGCTTCTTGAGGGAACCGAGTTTATTCCTAAAACAATAAAAGTAACTCAGGAAAATCCGAGATTTGACGACGTTAAAAATGAAATAGGATTTCCGTGCTGGATTAGGGCAACCGAAGGAACGGGCGGTCTTGGTAGTTTAAGACTTGATGATATTGATTCATACCGCTCATGGCTGTTTATAAATTCACGTATTCCCGAATTTACCGTTTCCGAATTCTTAACAGGCCGCCATCTTGCAAATCAAATGCTTTATTATAATGGTGAATATGTAAAGGGCGCTGCTCTTGAGTGTGCGGAATATGTTATGGCTAACACTGCTCCGTCACATGTAACGGGCAACACGCATTTCGGACGTTTTCTTAAAGAAGACCGAATCAACGAGTTCTGTGACAGATGCATTAAGTATCTTGAGAAGAAGCTGGGGATTCCTGCTCACGGAATACTTTCGTTTGATTTGAAAGAGGATAAAAACGGCAACCTTAAGGTTACCGAGGTTAATATCAGACATATGGCATATACGGGCGTTATGGCTCACGTAGGATTTGATCTTATTGAGGATACAATCAAGATAATGGAAGACGGCAACTGCGATAATGTTGAAAGAGCACAGTATTATCACTACGATAAGCCTTATGTTTTCCTCAGGGATGTAGATGTTGAACCCATTATTCTTGATGGTGAAGATATTTTTAATAGTGTTCTTTAAAAGTTTTAATATTTTTAAGTTTTGAAAGGCTAATTAATTGAGATGTTCAAAATTTGTTACATTACAACAGTTCCCGCTACAATGAGGGGATTTGTTTTACCAACCGCAAGGTATTTGTATGAAACAGGAAAATTTGATATTACGCTAATATGTGATCCGATGGAAGATTTTTTTGAAATGGTTCCTGAATACATTCATTATATTCCTGTGAAAATGAAGAGGGGGGCAAACCTTGACGGAGGAAAGGTTATTGCCCAGCTTGTTAATGTTTTCAAAAGAGAGAAATTTGATTTAATTCAGTATTCTACTCCGAATGCATCGTTTTATGCTTCAATTGCTGGGAAAATCGCCAACATACCTGTTAGATTGTATTGTCAATGGGGACTTGCTTTTGAAGGATTTGATGGTTATAAGCGAAAACTTTTTAAGCAACTAGAGAAAATAACCTGTAAGAGTTCAACATGGATTGAACCTGATAGTAATGGAAATCTTGAATATTGCAGAAAACTTGGTTTTTATGATGAAAGCAAAAGTGCTGTTGTTCTTTATGGAAGTGCAAAAGGGGTTGAT
>CAMYWU010000169.1 GCA_947302895.1 uncultured Clostridia bacterium
GCTATTTATTTTAAGTAACTAATCTGTTATAATAATTTTTAATATGTTAAGGAGGCGGTAATTTTGAAATTTTTTAAATGCGCTTTTTGCATTGTTTTAATTACCTGCATGCTTTGCGGCTGCAGCTTCAAAATGTCGTCCTCCATTGAAGATTTAATATCGCCGATTTCGCTTATGGGTGATAACGCCGATGTTAAATTAGCGCTCGACAGCTTTGTTAAAAACGGCTATTCGCTGAAAACGCCTTCCTACGGCTCCCATATCACTTCATATACTTTCTATGATATTGATTTGGATAAAGCTGATGAAGCGATTGCTTTTTATGAGCCGAGCGATGATCTGGGCTCGATTAATATGGCAATCATCAAGCAGTATGAAAATGAGTGGAAGGTTGTTGAAAATATAAAGGGACCGGGCAAGGATATTCATTCCCTTGATTTTGCCGATGTTAACGGCGGCAAGAGGCAGGAAATCATAATCTGCTGGGACGCTATAACAAATTCAACGAGCCACGAAATGTGCGTTTATGAACTTGGAGTTGAAAAGGATAAGCTGTCCCTTATCCAGATGGGCGAGAGCATAACGGTTAATAATTATATTCCCGTTGATATGAACAATGATTCAATAAACGAAATTCTTGCTTTTGAGCTCGGAACGGGAAGTTCATCATACGCAGGAGCGGAGCTTTATTCCTTTAAAAGCTCAAATCCGAAGGTAATCGGCGAAACAAAGCTTGATTCCCATATCAGCGGCTATACGGAGCTTAAGATTGAAAAAATCGGAAACGAAAACAGAGTTTATGCCGACGCTGTTTCTTCAAGCGGCTCATCTATGCTGACTGAGTTAATTTATTTCAGTAATGCATACGGAACTATTATTTCACCGTTTTACAGCTATGGCAGCGGCAGAACAAAGGATACTTCAAGAAACGCATTGATTAAGAGCATGGATATCAATTCCGATTCGAGAATTGAAATTCCAAACGATTATAAGCTTGATAATCTCCCGAAAGGAGTATCCTGCATTAACTGGCTTGTTTATAAAAAAACAACTCTTATTCATACCGATTATTCGCTCTTTGTTGCGAAGGACGGTTATACCGTTGTTATTCCCGATAAGGATATTAATAATATATCAGTCAGCTACGATGAAAAATCAAGGGAGCTGAAGGTGTTATCCGCTAAAAGCAAAAAGGAAGCCTTTTCAATTAAACCCGTTCTAAAGGCAACCTATAAAGAAAGCGACTATAAGGGATATACAAAAATCCTTGATGCGTCGGGATATATTTATCTGGCAAAAATCGGAGATGATTCCGATATTGATATAAATATGAAAAATCTGAAAGCTTATATAAAGAATGTTTGAGGAGGAAATTTATGAAAAAGGTATTAGTTGCCGAGGATGAAGAATCCATCCGCGAGTTTATTGTTATCAATTTAACCCGAAGCGGATACACTGTTGAGCAGGCGGCAAACGGAGTTGCAGCTCTTTATAAATTCCACGAGGATGAGGATAGCTTTGATGTTGCAATCCTTGATATTATGATGCCCGAGCTCGACGGTCTTTCGGTTTGCAAGGAGCTTAGAAAATGCTCCTCCGATCTGGGAATAATCATGCTCAGCGCAAAAACCCAGGAAATGGATAAGGTAACGGGCTTGCTCTTCGGAGCGGACGACTATGTTACCAAGCCGTTTTCACCCTCGGAGCTTATGGCAAGAGTTGATGCGGTTTACCGCCGTGTTGAGATGACCAGGGGTTTCAGGAAAAACGATACAACGGGCGACAGTATTGTTCTTGATGAGTTTGAGCTCAATCTCAGAAACAGAACTCTTACCAAATCAGGCAACAGCATTGAGCTGACGCAGGTTGAATTTCAGATTATTGAATACTTTTTCAAAAATCCGAATGCCGCTCTTTCAAGAAATGATATTCTTCAGCAGGTATGGGGCGAAAATTATTTCGGTGATGAAAAAATAGTTGATGTTAATATCAGAAGACTGAGAATGAAGATTGAGGATAATCCTTCAAGCCCGAAGCGCCTTGTTACCATATGGGGACTTGGCTATAAATGGATAACAGGAAACGAGTAATCAATGAAAGAATTTGCAAGTGAGTTAATCGAAAAGATTAAGCGTATAAAGATAGACGGAATAACAAGAAGATGGCTGATAAATATTATCGGCGTTATTGCTGTTCTCTTTATTATTGCTTTTGTCCTTTCCTCGCTTGCGGTTAAAAACTATTACTATAACAGCGTTGAAAACATTGTTTCCTCCGGCGCTTCCGATTCCGCTGTAAGCTATTTTGCAAATAATATCGAAAACGGCAATTCGCTTGAGGAATCCGCTGCTGAATACGTTAATTCATATTCGCTCAAAAACACAACAACAATATGGATTATTGATGATAAGGGCAATGTTATTCTTTCATCAAGCGGCTTTTCCGTTGAGGACCAGGATATGCCCGATTATACCGAGGCTATGACCAATGAAACAGGTCAGGCAAAGCATATCGGAAGAATCGGCAAGGAAAAGGTTATGGCGCTGACTAAGGTCATCAAGGATAAAAACGGCGCAGATATCGGCGCAATAAGGGTTATGAGCAATATTGATGAGGTTGATGACCAGATAGCAAGCATCAGATTTATTATATTCATTGTTCTGCTCTCCGTTATGGCAATAATCGTTCTTTCAAATCTGTATTTCATCCGTTCGATTATCATTCCTGTTCAGGAAATCAATAAAGCAACAAAGCTTATTGCAACGGGTAATCTTGATGTAAGAATTGAAAAGCAGTATAACGATGAAATCGGCGACCTTGCCGATAGCATAAATTCAATGGCAACCGATATTGCCGCTGCGGATAAGATGAAGAATGATTTCATCTCAACAATATCCCATGAGCTTCGTACTCCGCTGACTTCAATTAAGGGCTGGGGAGAAACCTTAACCCTCGGAAATCAGGATAATGTTGACCCCTTAACACGCAAGGGACTGCAGATAATCGTCAGCGAAGCGGGCAGACTTGAAGGCTTCGTTGAGGAGCTTCTTGATTTCTCAAGACTCCAGAGCGGAAGAATGAATCTCCGCCTTGCAAAATGCGATATTCTCGCTGAGCTTGAGGATACGCTGTTCACCTTCAGGGAAAGAGCGGTTCGTGAGGGCTACGAGGTTAAATACAGCATTCCCGATAAGGCAAGCATTGCAAATGCGGATGCAAACAGGCTAAAGCAGGTATTTATGAACATACTTGATAATGCGCTTAAGTATTCACGCCCGGGAAGCAAAATTCTTGTTAAGGCAGATTTCATCAAGAGGGACGGCAAGGATAATGTTCGCATTGCAATTGCCGACCAGGGATGCGGAATATCCGCAGAGGATTTGCCCCACGTTAAAGAAAAGTTTTATAAAGCAAATGTCAGCGTTCGAGGTTCGGGAATCGGTCTTGCAGTAACAAATGAGATTGTTAATCTGCACGGCGGTACGCTCGATATAGACAGCGAGGTAGGAACAGGAACGCTTGTAACAATAATCCTTCCGATAGAGGAGATTATTGAAGAATAAAAAATGAGAGGCAGTTTATATGTCTGAGAAAAAACACAAAACCTCGGTTGGCGGTCAGGCTTTAATCGAGGGAATAATGATGCAGGGACCAAAGGGTATGGCAACTGCCGTAAGAAAACCCGATGGCGATATTTTAACCGAATACCACGAGGTTAAGCATCTTAAGGATAAGAATAAGTTTTTCGCAATTCCGATTATCAGAGGAATTGTTGCATTTATTGAATCAATGGTAAGCGGCTATAAAATGCTTATGTATTCCGCCGAGGTATCCGGTATGGAGGATATCGAGGCAGAGGAAATGAGCAAGTTTGAAA
>CAMYWU010000170.1 GCA_947302895.1 uncultured Clostridia bacterium
ACGCTCTTAACAGCACCGCATCCGTTGAATGCATTGCTGCCGATGCTTACAGCACCGTTTAATACGATATCACTGCTGACAGCTTTGCAGTTTAAGAATGCAGAAGCTCCGATTGCTTTAACGCTGTCGGGTATTGCAATTCCTGCAAGGCTTGTGCAGCGTGCAAACGCTGAGTCGCCGATTGAAGTAACACCGTCGGGAATATTAACGCTTTCAAGGCTGCAGCAATCTGCAAAAGCAGAATCGCCGATTGAAACTATGCTTGAGGGAGTGTTGATGCTTTCAAGGGCTGTGCAGCCTGCAAAAGCACTGTTTCCGATTGCATAAATGCCCTCGGGAAGAACAACACCCGTTAAGTTTGCACAATCGGCAAAAGCATTGTCGCAGATTGTTTTGGTTTTCTCTTTAACTGTATATTCAAAGGTTGCTTCGCTTGATGTAGTAGCTTTGATAAGAACATTGTTTATGTATAAAACAGAACAAACTGTTTCCTCTGCATCATCAACCTGAGCAACAATGATTTCCCATTTTTCATCATCGTTGTAGTAAGCTGTGTTTTCAAAAGCCTTTTCGCCGATTGATACAACGCTGTAGGGAAGAGTAATATTCTTAAGCTTTGTGCAATCGCTGAATGCCTGAGAGCCGATGCTGAGAACACCTGCGGGAACAGCAATTTCGCTCAGTGTGCTGCAGCTTTTGAACGCTCCGCTGCCGATAGCTGTAACGCTTCCTGCAATTTCAACGCTTTCAAGAGCCGAGCAATCATTAAATGCGAAGTCTCCGATATTTTCAACGCCTTCGCTGATAACAACGCTCTTAATATTTGATTCACTGTTAAACAGGGATTTTCCGGACTCATAATTGTCCATCTTGCCGCTTCCGCTGATAACCAACTGCCCTGTTGAAGAATCAAAGGTAAATGAAACGCTTTTATCCTTACTGCAGTAGCCGCCGGGTGCAAGTGCAAATGCTGAAAAATTCAGACCTGCGCAGATACTGAGAAGCATACAGATTGATAAAACAACTGATAATACCTTTTTCATATTTCTCTCTCCATTTGATAAAATAAAAAATGCGCAGCCGAAGCCACGCATAAAAACGCATAGCTCTCAACTGTCGCCAAACATGTTACATCATCGCCAAAATTGCGGTATGCTAATAAAGAGTATGCATTTTTATCAAAAAGATAAAAATAACACACCGCAAAAAATTTGGCATAATATTAATCTGTAACATAATTTGGCAATTCTATATTATCATTTTTGAGTTGGTTTGTCAACAAAAAAAGCGCCCGTACTTTTCAACACTAATCACTCATCACACGCCACGAAGCACAAAAAAACACGGCATCACAAAAGTGATACCGTGTTTTTATATTGCGTTATACTAATTCGATAATGCACATTTCAGCTGCATCGCCGCGGCGAGGGCCTGTTTTGATTATGCGAGTATAACCGCCGTTTCTATCTTCATACTTAGGAGCAATTTCATCAAAAAGCTTCTTAACAACGTCTTCCTTAGTAACATAAGCAAGAACCTGTCTTCTTGAATGAAGGGTGTCGTTTTTGCCGAGTGTAATCATTTTCTCGGTTAATGCACGAACTTCCTTTGCTCTTGTAACGGTTGTTTCAATTTTACCGTTTTCTAAAAGATAAGTAACTAATCCTCTGAGCATAGCCTTTCTCTGATCTGTAGGTCTGCCCAGCTTTCTGCTACCTGGCATAGAAAATTCCCTCCTTAGTCCTCTTCCTTACTGAGTTTGAATCCAAGAGATGCAAGCTTGCCGACAACTTCGTCGAGCGACTTGCGGCCAAGGTTTCTAACTTTCATCATATCTTCTTCGGATTTACCGATCAAATCTTCAACCGTGTTGATTCCTGCTCTCTTAAGGCAGTTGAACGAACGAACTGAAAGGTCGAGCTCTTCAATAGTCATTTCAAGAACCTTTTCTTTTCCGTCGTCATCCTTTTCTACCATAATCTCTGCGTTGCCCATTTCTTCTGAAAGGTCAACAAAGAGGTTGAGATGCTCGTTGAGAATCTTTGCAGCAAGGGACGCTGCTTCATCCGCAGGAATTGTTCCATCGGTTTCAACATCAAGAATGAGTTTATCAAGATCGGTCTGCTGGCCAACACGGGTGTTTTCAACAGTATAGTTAACCTTAAGAACAGGAGTATAAATAGAGTCTATAGCTATCGTTCCGATAGGAAGATCCATTAACTGCTTATTTCTGTCGCAGGGAACATATCCTCTGCCGTTATCAGCAGTAAGCTCCATAACAACGTTTGAACCCTCATCAAGATATGCAATATGAAGTTCGGGATTAAGGATTTCAACATCAGCATCGTGCTTAATATCGCCCGCTGTGATTTCGCCCTCTCCGGAAGCTTCGATATAAAGGGTCTTTGGCTCTTCATCGTGAATCTTAAGAATAACGTTCTTAAGATTTAAAACGATTTCTGTAACATCCTCTTTAACGTGAGGAATTGTTGAAAACTCGTGTAAAACACCATCAATCTTAACGGAAGTGATAGCGTAGCCCGGAAGTGATGAAAGAAGAACTCTTCTCATTGAGTTTCCGAGAGTTGTTCCGAAACCTCTTTCAAGGGGCTCAACAACAAATCTGCCAACGCTTCTGCTTCCCTGAGTGGATAAATCCACTATTTCGATATTAGGCTTATCAATTTCAATCATTTAATAGCCTCCTAATAATTGTTTTGTTAATTCTAAACGGATTACTTAGAATAGAACTCAACGATAAGATTATATTGTAATTCGTAATCAAGATCTTCACTTGTGGGAAGGGCAAGAACCTTACCTGAAAGATTTTCCTGATTCATTTCCAACCACTTGGGAACTAACTGAGAAGGACCTTCCTCTTTAACTGCCTTAAAGATATCGATATCCTTGCTCTTTTCACGAACAGAAATAACATCGCCAACCTTAACCTGATATGAAGGGATGTTAACCTTTTTGCCGTTAACAAGGAAATGAGCATGAGAAACGAACTGACGTGCCATTTTTCTTGTTTTAACAAGACCAAGACGGTAAACAACGTTATCAAGGCGGGTTTCAAGAAGCATAACCATGTTCTCACCAGTTACGCCGGGAAGTCTTTCAGCTTCCTCGTATACCTTGCGAGACTGCTTCTCAAGAATGCCATAGATGAACTTAACCTTCTGCTTCTCATTGAGCTGAAGTGAATATTCGCTTGCTTTCTTTCTGCGGTTAGTGTTTGAGTTTCTATAAGTGGTTTTGTTTGCATAACCTAAAACAGAAGGAGAAATATCATATTTCTTACATCTTCTTGCAACAGGCTGTCTGTTAATTGCCATCTTAATTATCCTCCAACTATTTATTAATTATACACGGCGTCTCTTTGGCGGACGACAGCCGTTATGCGGGATAGGAGTAACATCCTTAATCATTGTAACTTCAAGACCTGCTGTCTGAAGCGCTCTGATTGCAGCTTCTCTACCTGCACCGGGACCCTTAACGAGAACCTCAACGGTCTTCATACCGTGGTCGGTTGCAATCTTAGCAGCTGTTTCAGCTGCAGTCTGAGCTGCATAAGGAGTGGACTTCTTGGAGCCGCGAAATCCCATTTCGCCTGCCGATGCCCAAGAAACAGCATTTCCCTGAGTATCAGAGATTGTAACAATAGTATTGTTGAAGGTTGACTGAATATGAGCAACGCCGCGCTCAATATTCTTCTTCTCTCGTCTTTTACGAGTAGTAGCTTGCTTCTTCTGTGCCATATACTGTTTCCTCCTATCTTACTTTTTCTTGTTAGCAATTGTCTTCTTCGGACCCTTGCGTGTTCTTGCGTTATTCTTTGAGGTCT
>CAMYWU010000171.1 GCA_947302895.1 uncultured Clostridia bacterium
CTCCCGAACAAAAAACGAAATTATGCATCTTTTTTAAAATTTAATTTTCATTATCATAATTCAGCACAACGCCGCCGCCCTTGTTTGATGAGCCGTAGCCGATATAGCTTTTTCCGGGGTTGAGCTTAACGTTGTTGCCCTTGGAATCCTTCATCCAGAGCTTTCCGCTTTCAACGCCCCAGGTTATATCGATTGCAGTTCCCTGGGAAAGAACCATTCCCTTACCGCCTGAAAGCTTATAGTCGCAATAGGTTTCGCTGTTGCCGCTTCCCTTATAGTTTGATTTAACAACATATTCTGTTTTATCAAGAAGGAAAATCAGATTCTGGAATTCAACATTTGCCTTGCCGTAATCCGAATCAAAATCGTTTGTTGAATAAGCGGCAAGCGAGGTATCATAATAGAACTTTCCAACCTTCGGGCAGTGGCCGCTTGCGCCTGTATCCGACCAAACGAATTTTGCGGAGGTTGCAACTGTATCGCTGAGAGGCTGGGGCGATTCGTTAAACTCAAGACTTGAAAATCTTTCTGTTTTCAAATCGGTGCGAATTCCTGCTTTTTCAAGAAGCGAAGCTGTGTTTTTTCCGTTGAGATATCCCGTGTGCTCAATTGTTGAGGTTCTGGATCTGTCTCTTCCGAAATATGTTCCGTCCTCGGAATATGTTAAAAGATTGATATGGTCAACGTTTTCACTTTCAAAAACAGTGTTTGCACCAACATAGTTGCCCTTTGATTTTGAAAGTCCTGCGTGGATGAATACGCTGTCGAAAAGCTGTGAAAAGCGAATGAACGGAGGTCTTGCTGAACGGGTTGAACCAATTTGAGACGGCATATTTGTATAGTCCGCCCAGAAGAACAGGAGTCTTGTTGAATATTCGCTTTCACCTTCAAGGACAATATCTGCCTCGTTAATGCCCCACTGAGGTCTTACAGACTCGGTTGAATATTCGTTTTCAACAACAACGGCAACAGGCCGCTTGCCGATTGCGCTCTGGTTATATCCCGATTCGCCTGTAAGCGGATTTAAAGGACCTAAAGCAGTTGACTCAGCAGTAACGGTGGTTGATTCGCTTGCTGCATTCTTTGTTGCGGTTGTTGAAAAATCATCGCCTTTTTTATGGAAAAATCCGAAATATATTCCAACACCTAAAGCAATAATAAGAATAATGGCGAGCGCAATAATCAGAGGCTTTTTGCTCTTCTTTTTTGCGTTTTTGTCGTCAAGCTCCTCATTCGGAGTGGCAAAATCGTCGAGGTTGATATCATTAAGCGAAATTGCTTCTTCCTCTTCCTCCTCGGCTATCTCAGCTTCCGCCTGCTCGGCTTCTTCCTGAGCCTCGGATTCTTCGGTATCAAGAAACTCAAAATTTTCTTCCTCTTCGTTTGCTTCTTCCTGTGGCTTTGTTTCTTCCGCAGGAATGGTGAAGGAAACCTCTTCCTCAGGCGCTTCTTCAACTGCCTTTTCTTCTTCGGGAAGAGAAAAGTCTACGTCATTTTCCTCGGGCTCAATTTCAGGCTCTTCAGCTTGTTCATCATCAAAGCTAAGGTCTGCAGCCTCTGGCTCTTCCTGTGTATCAGCTTCCTCGGTATCTTCTTCATTTATCATTTTGATAATGTCTGAAAACGCATCCTGCCTTTGTTCGGGCTCCTCGGCTTCGCTTTCAGAGCTTTCGGCGCTGTTTTCCTGCATAGCATGCCTTTTTATCTCTTCAAGTATTTCATCAATTTCTTTATCACTCATAATTAAGTGCAGAGCAAAAAGCCATAGGCTGAGTGCTCTCGGGCATAGCCCGTCCTTTCAAAAGAGTAAATAATACATTTAGTACCATTCGGCTAATTATACCATAAATAAGCCCAATATCTATAAAAGTTACACAATTGTAATACTATTGAAAATAATTAAAATATAATGTATAATTAGAAAAAAGCGCAGGGATTAATTATCCTGATGCTTCAAATTCTACTGCTCAGTTTTGCATAAAGGCTGACAGGGAAAGACTGTAAGGGGTGTTTTTATGCCTAAAGCAATACCAATGATAATAACAAACGAGGATATTCTTGTTAAAAGAAAAGAAAGCGATGAATTTATTGCTTTTAAAATGCCTGGGATTGAGGAAAGCTGCAATATTCCTTTTTACCATCAGTTTGCTCAGAAGATATCCGAGTGTCAGTATTATTTTAAACTGTTTATTAAGAAGGAATACGGAAAGAAGTATTCCAAAAGTATTCTTGCCATAATAACCCCCGATGATACAAGTGCGCTTGAATCAATTTTCATTAATGAATTTTTTCTCAACAGCGGAGCTTGTAAAGCGGTTGCCCAGATGACAATGGGTCAGGCTATTTCAAAAAACCACTCAAAGTATATTTCAATCTCTAAATCCCAGAGAAATATAACCCTCCAGTATATCAATAATAACGAGGTTAGGGCAAAGAAATATTATGATTTTAATTCCTATGATTTAAAAACAATTGCAGAGGATGCAAAGAGTCTTCATATTGATATTGAATATGAGTGATTTCCTGTTTGTGTTAATAATCTCAATATGAATATGGATGAGTTTTTTGAGATGGGAACGGTTTTGAATCCAAAGGATTTTCTTGATAAGATTGCAAATATAGATGTTGAAAAAGTATAAAAAGGATTGGCATATTTATGCCAATCCTTTTTTGTTGAGCTTAATTATATTTCTTTTCCGAAAGCTCGATGATTTTCTTGCACAGGGCGGGGTAGTCGATTCCGACTGCCGCAGCCTCCTGAGGAAGAAGGCTCATTGAGGTAAGTCCCGGAAGGGAATTTGCTTCAAGACAATAGAATTCGCCGTTTTCCTTTGAAAGAATAAAGTCGATTCTTGAATAAACCTCAAGACCGAGTGCGTTGAAAACTGCCATCGTGTTTTCAGCGAGCTTTTTATTTTCCTCAGCAGTAAGCTCTGCGGGGCAGATTTCAATTGTCATACCGCTTTGATATTTATTCTTGTAGTCATAAAAGCCCTCTTTGGGGATTATCTCAATCGGCGGAAGAACAGTATCGCCGAGAATGCCCACTGAAAACTCTCTTCCCTCAATAAATTCTTCAACGATAATTTCGTCCTCATATTCAAAGGCAAGGTCAACAGCCTTTTGGTATTCCTCTTCATTTTTAGCAATTGAAATTCCAACGCTTGAGCCGCCCGAAGTTGGCTTGATAACGCAGGGGTATTCATATTTCGGAACGGCGCTGCCCTTTGTTAAGAAGAAATAGCTTGCGTTTTTAATGCCGTTTGCATCCATCATCTGCTTTGATATGTATTTATTCATAGCCATTGCGCTTGCAAGACAGCCCGAGCCTGTATATTTGATTTTGAGAAGGTCGAAGGCTGCCTGAATTTTGCCGTCCTCGCCATCCTCGCCGTGAAGCGCCATAAATACTATATCAGCCCTTTTGCAGATTTCAATAACGTTTTCGCCGAAGAGCGAAGCATTTTCGCCGCCCCTTGATTCCTTAATCTTTTCAATATCGGGGTCTATTTCGCCAATGCCGTTTTCGGTATTGTACATAGCGCTCTTGGCCGAAAAAAATGAGTCTGCGCTGCCCTTATAGCCAAGAAAAACATCAAGAAGCTGAGCATTTTCGCCTACGCTTTTTAGCGCATTAACAACATTCTTGCCCGTTATCAGCGAAACATCACGCTCGGTGCTGAGTCCGCCTGCCAAAACAACTATATTCATAAAGAGTATCTCCTAAAGTTTCATTCAATATATTATAGTACATCGGCTTAAAAATGTCCATAATAAATCTCAATTTAGTTGCGCGCCTTGTGTAGCGTTACAATAGATGTGAGACTGA
>CAMYWU010000172.1 GCA_947302895.1 uncultured Clostridia bacterium
GTCAATCTTTCCAAGCTGAAAAACGGGCACGTCAGCGCAATCCGCTTTTCAACCCTTCAGGCGCTTTGCGAAGCGCTTCATTGCCAGCCGGGAGATATAATTGAATATCAGTTTGATGAATGAAAAACAGGGAAAAGGAGCCGTCCTTTTCCCTGTTTTTAGCAGGTAACAGATAGCAGGTGGCAAAATTACGAATGACGAATTACGGTTCGTTTGCGAGCGCTGCCAGTGGCAGATGAAGCGAACAAAAAGAACTGCCGAACGGTCAAAATTTGTCGGCGCTCCAAGCCGATAACAAATTTTGGGAACCGTTGGTCGAGATTACGAATTTAGGGTCGCTTCGCTCCGATTATATTTTCGACGAGAGTACGAATAGACGCGTCCTCTTCACTTCACCCTCGGCAACTGATAGAAACAACAACGCACAAATTAACCGAACCCTAAAATTCGGAGGAGCTATCTGCTACCTGCTAACACCAAACACCTGATAATAAAAAATAAAAAGTTTTATTGACATCCATATGCATACACATATATAATTGTATTTGTAGAAGTTCTTTCTTTTTTATTATTAAAAGCATATTTGTTGAAAGGAGATTTTTATGAAAAAATCAGTTAAAGCAACAATCGCGGTAATGGCTGCGGTGATACTCGTTCTTTCAGGACTTCTTGTTTACACTCAGGTGGATAAATCACACTATAAGAGATATAAAAACATCATTTCCCAGGAAGAGGTTGAGCAAACCCTTTTCGGTCAGCCGATTTCGGAGGAAAGAAACGGGGAGTACAGAATCGGTATTAAAACTGCAATCAACGGCGATTATCACGCAGAATTAACCGTTTACGAGGCTAAAGGCGGAAAGTATGAAAAGGTTTTCAGCTGCGAAGCGCTTGTTGGCAAAAACGGACCCGGAAAACAGTCGGAGGGCGACACAAAAACACCGCTCGGAACCTGGGAAATCGGTGAAGCATACGGCATTAAGGACGACCCGGGCAGTAAGGTTCCGTTTACCAAAGTAACCGATGATATGTATTGGTGCGCAACGGGCTCAAACGGTAAAAAGTATAACACTCTTCTTTATAAGAGCGAAGACCCCGACAACGATTATTCCGAGGATGAGCACCTTATGGATTATCCGATAAGATATGCTTATTTCCTTGATATGGGCTATAACAAGGCGGGCGCTCCCTATGCGGGTAATGCAATCTTCCTTCATTGCTGGAAGGAGCCCGATTATCCCACAGGCGGATGCGTTGCAGTTTCGGAGGAAAATATGGTTAAAATCCTTCAGACCGTAACGCCCGGCACCACAGTTACAATCTATTAATCAGACTTTGTCGGATATAAATGCTATTTGCAAAATTTTTTCAGGAGGGTTTGTATGAAACCTTTTGCTAAAAAGATTAGCTGGATAACAGGGGTCTGACCCCTGTTATCATTAAAAAATGCGGTTGGCAAAATGCCAACCGCTCTTTTTGTTTTAATCAGGATATCCGTTGGGATTGGTGCTCTGCCATCTCCAGGAATCCTCGCACATTTCTTCAATTCCTCTTTCAGCTTTCCAATGAAGCTCTTTGAGCGCTTTGCTCGGGTCGCTGTAGCAGGTTGCGATATCGCCGGGACGGCGGGGCTTGATGGAATAGGGGACCTTAACTCCGCTTGGATAACAGGGGTCTGACCCCTGTTATCACAGATTATATTTGTGATGCCACGATAGGTGCTGTAGCAGGACTTATTATTTCACTAACTGGTAGCACGACGCTTGGAGCTGTGATAGGAACATTTGTTGGAGAAACTATCAGGTTTTTAATAAACAATGGGCCTTTGTTTAAGAAAAAGGATGTTAAGCAAATTCTCATAAATTTTATTCCTGTAGTATTAAAAACAATACTTGCAGGAATTACTGACAAACTAGCTGGGAAGTTAGTTTCTAAAATAACTAAAAAGAAGTTTTCAGCTAAGCAAACACGATACTACTTCCAAATCACTCATCATCTAAAATCTGCTTTTGGAATAGGAAAGTATGGAAGTACGGGGCGTCGAGTTTGGTTTAGAGAAGCTGGATTAATGAGTGTGTTTTATAATTTCACCAAATGGGCATTTGATATGTAATAGGTGTTTAAGATGAGTTTATTAGAATATAATATACGAACAATATCTATAGTATTAATCTGTTATATTGGCATAATTTATGCATTATTTTCATTTGTAAACAAACGAATCAGTTGTGATTTTCGAGATACTCATGGCATTTTATTGAAAGTTTTATGTTCATTATTTATTGTGATATTTGTAAGTGGTATGGTTTTACTTTCAAGTGTTGTGTATGAAGGTGATACAGATTATCAAAAGGGAGTTGTAACAGAAATAATAAGAACAAGAAGTGTTGGAAATATTATGGTTAATTATACATTGATCATAGTAGATGAAAATCACAACGAAACATATTTAAATTCACCATTATT
Organism: uncultured Clostridia bacterium; assembly: GCA_947302895.1. Lineage (GTDB taxonomy): Bacteria > Bacillota > Clostridia > Oscillospirales > Acutalibacteraceae > Eubacterium_R. The sequence continues at coordinate 2,467 of CAMYWU010000172.1, forward strand.
ATCAAGCCGTAAATTTAACAATAACGCAGATTTAATTAAAGAGGGTGACATTATTATAGCGAAATGCGGAAAAAAACATAATTATATGTACGACTTTGATATTGTAGCCGGAATAGGGGACGGTTAGCGTGAAAACCAACAGTGTGTGAAAATGAAAGAAAGGCACAACAAAAAAGACTCTAAAAGAGCCAATTAAATTTTTAAAGAGTTAATTCAAATAAGGTCGCATTGCGACAGAATTATCGTAGAATTGGTCTGTAACAATTAAGTAATAAGATAAGATAACAGGGGTCTGACCCCTGTTATCATTAAAAAATGCGGTTGGCATTTTGCCAACCGCTCTTTTTGTTTTAATCAGGATATCCGTTGGGATTGGTGCTCTGCCATCTCCAGGAATCCTCGCACATTTCTTCAATTCCTCTTTCAGCTTTCCAATGAAGCTCTTTGAGCGCTTTGCTCGGGTCGCTGTAGCAGGTTGCGATATCGCCGGGACGGCGGGGCTTGATGGAATAGGGGACCTTAACTCCGCTTGCCTTTTCAAATGCCTTAACAACATCAAGAACGCTGTAGCCTGTTCCTGTTCCGAGGTTGTAGATGAAAAGCCCTGTTTCGCCGCTGACTTTTTCAACTGCCTTAACATGACCGAGTGCAAGGTCAACAACGTGGATGTAATCACGAACGCCCGTTCCGTCGGGAGTATCGTAGTCATCGCCGAAAACGCCGAGCTCAGCTCTCTTTCCGATTGCAACCTGGGTGATATAGGGCATAAGGTTGTTTGGAATACCGTTGGGGTCTTCGCCCATTGTTCCGCTCTTATGAGCGCCAATCGGGTTGAAGTATCTGAGAAGGCAGATTGACCAATCTGAATCGCTTGCATATAAATCCTTGAGTATGCATTCAATCATATATTTTGTTCTGCCATAGGGATTGGTAACGCCGCCAACCTCCATATCCTCGGTGAGAGGGGAGATGTTGTTCATTCCATAAACAGTTGCCGAGGAAGAGAAAACAATCTTCTTGCAGCCGTTCTTTCTCATAACATCAAGAAGAACAAGGGTTCCGTTTACGTTGTTGTCAAAATATTCAAGCGGCTTTTCGCAGCTTTCGCCAACCGCCTTAAGTCCTGCAAAATGAATGCAGGAATCAATCTTTTCGTTATCAAAAATATTCTGCAAGCCCTTTGCATCTCTTATATCGCATTCATAAAACGGAAAATCTCTGCCAACAAGTGCTTTGATTCTATCGTAGGATGATTTTTTGCAGTTATAAAGATTATCGGCAACAACAACATCAAATCCTGCATTCATAAGCTCAACGCAGGTATGTGAGCCGATATATCCAAG
>CAMYWU010000173.1 GCA_947302895.1 uncultured Clostridia bacterium
TTCAAACTACTGCGTTAACGGCTGTCTTTACTGCCCCTATCATTTAAAGAATAAAACCATTCCGAGAAAGAAGCTAACTCAGGAAGAGGTTAAAAAGGAAGTTATCGCACTCCAGGATATGGGACATAAGCGCCTTGCAATTGAGGCAGGAGAAGACCCTGTTAACAATCCGATTGAATACATTCTTGATTGCATTAAAACAATTTATTCAATCAAGCATAAAAACGGCGCAATCCGCAGGGTTAATGTTAATATTGCAGCAACAACTGTTGAAAACTATAAAAAGCTAAAGGACGCAGGAATAGGAACATATATTCTCTTCCAGGAAACATATAATAAAGAAAACTATGAATATCTTCATCCAACCGGACCAAAGCACAACTACGCTTATCATACAGAAGCTATGGACAGAGCTATGGAGGGCGGAATTGATGATGTTGGCATAGGCGTTTTATTCGGACTTGATAACTATGCCTATGAATTTGCAGGACTCCTTATGCACGCCGAACACCTTGAAGCTGTTCACGGAGTCGGTCCCCACACCATCAGCGTTCCGAGAGTTAAAAAGGCAGATGACATTGACCCCGACGACTTTGATAATTCCCTTTCCGATGAAATGTTTTGCAAGATTGCAGCCTGCATAAGAATTGCGGTTCCGTATACGGGAATGATTATTTCAACAAGGGAAACCGCTGAGGTTCGTGAAAAGATAATTCGCCTTGGCGTCAGCCAGATTAGCGGCGGCTCAAGAACATCCGTTGGCGGATATGCCGAGGAAGAAAGACCCCACGATACTGAGCAGTTTGATGTTTCCGACAACAGAACTCTCGATGAGGTTGTTAACTGGCTTATGAGAGCGGACTATATCCCCTCCTTCTGCACAGCTTGCTACAGAGAGGGCAGAACCGGCGACAGATTTATGAGCCTTTGCAAATCGGGTCAGATTCAGAACTGCTGTCATCCGAATGCATTAATGACGCTTAAGGAATATCTTATTGACTATGCTAGCGAGGACACAAGGAAAATCGGCGAAGAGATGATACAAAAGGAAATTGGCAATATTCCCAAGGAAAAGGTTCAGGAGATTGTTAAGGAACGCCTTGTAAAAATCGAAAACGGCGACAGAGATTTTCGCTTCTGAGAAAGGTTTATTATGGGACTTAATAACACCCCCTCCTCCGAAAGAATTCATATCGGTTTTTTCGGGATAAGAAATGCAGGCAAAAGTTCGCTTGTAAACAGAATAACCAACCAGGAAGTTTCAGTTGTAAGCTCAGTTAAAGGAACAACAACGGATGCCATAAGAAAATCAATGGAGCTTCTTCCGCTTGGTCCTGTTGAGATAATTGATACGCCTGGCTTTGACGACTGCGGCGAGCTTGGAGAAAAACGAGTTGCAAGCACAAGAAAAATCCTTTCTGTTTGCGATATTGCTGTTTTGGTTGTTGAAGGCGATAGCGAGCTAAACGTTACCGAAAAAGAGCTTATAGGCGTTTTTGAAGAGCGTGAAGTGCCATACCTCATAGCTCATAACAAATCTGATTTGATTTCAGGCTTTGCCGATGATGAAAAAAACATCTATGTTTCAGCTAAGGAAAACAAGGGTATCAACAAGCTAAAAGAAGCAATCGGCAAAACGCTCGGAAATGCAAAAAAAGAAATCCGACTTGTTGCGGATTTCATTAAAGAAAACGATTTTGTTATTCTTGTTACGCCGATTGATGAATCAGCGCCGAAGGGCAGAATGATTCTCCCCCAGCAGCTTGCAATAAGGGATATTATTGATGCAAATGCTGTTTGCGTTGTTGTTCAGCCCGAACAGCTTGAACATACCCTGAAGAATACAAAGCCTGCGCTTGTTATAACCGATTCACAGGTGTTTAAAAAGGTTATGAATATTGTTCCCAATGATATTCCCCTGACCTCTTTTTCAATCCTTCTTGCAAGATACAAGGGCTTTCTTGATACGGCGCTTAAAGGTGCAAAGGAGCTAAACAACCTCAAAGACGGCGCTAAAATATTAATTGCCGAGGGCTGTACTCATCACAGACAGTGCGAGGATATTGGAACAGTTAAGCTGCCGAAATGGCTTGAAGCATATACGGGAAAGAAATACAACTATGAATTTACCTCGGGTCATGGCTTCCCTGAGGATTTAAGCGGATATGATTTTATTCTCCACTGCGGCGGATGTATGCTGACTGATAAGGAAATGCTTTTCAGAATGAATAAGGCAAACGAACAAAAAGTTCCCTTTACAAATTACGGAACGATGATTGCTTATATTAACGGCATTCTTGAAAGGTCAACAGAAATAATAAAATAGAGCTAAAGCAATTCTCTTAGTTTTTTGAGAATTGCTTTTTCTTTTCGTGAAATCTGAACCTGCGAAACACCGATTAAATCTGCTGTTTCGCATTGGGTTTTTCCCTCAAAATATCTGTATTTAATAATACTCTGCTCGGTTTTATTAAGCTTTGAAAGAAGCTGATTTACCGATATTCTGTTAAAGAGATTTTCGCTTTCATCATATGGGATATCAAGTTCGCTGCTTTCCTCTTCAAGAAAAGAGCTGAGCGACGCTACGGGCGAAAGAACATTGAGAATTTCAGAAAGCTCTTCTGCTGAATATCCGCTTAGTAAAGCTAATTCGCTCAGGGTTGGCTCTCTTAATTCCTTTTTAACAAAGGCTTCTCTTATCCTCTGAACCTTAATTGATTTTTCTTTGAGCGACCTTGAAACCTTGATAGCACCGCCATCACGGAAAATTCTTTTTATTTCACCCATAATAACAGGAACGGCATAGGTTGAAAATGCAAATCCCTTGCCCTCATCAAAATTATCAACTGCTTTAATAAGCCCTACACAGCCCGCCTGAAACAAATCCTCGTATTCCGCTCCCCTGCCCTTAAAGCGATTGGCAATGGAATGAACAAGACCAATATTATCATTAATTGTTTTTTCTCTCTGGCTTACCATGCACTATGACCTGTTATTTTTTTAGTTAAAACAACCGTTGTTCCCTTGCCCGGCGTTGAACTAACCTTAACCTTATCGCAGAAGGATTCCATAACGGTAAAGCCGAGTCCCGCCCTGTCGCCGTCGCCCGTTGTAAAGAGCGGTGTCATTGCTTCCTTTATATCTCTAATTCCGAGTCCCCTGTCCCGTATTCTGATTATAACAACATTCTCATATGTAACCTTTGCGTTTATGTAGATTTTCCCCACCGTATCCTTATATGCGTGAACAATCGAATTTGTAACTGCCTCGCTTACTGCGGTTTTCAAATCCGAAAGCTCCTCAATAGTCGGGTCAAGAGGAGAAATAAATGCAGAAATAACAACTCTGCAAAACGCTTCATTAACGCTCTTGCTGTTTACAACAAGATTGATTTCATTTTTAATATCCATTATTGCAGCTCCTTAATAATCGCAATATTTCCAAGCCCTGCAAGCTCCATGAGCTTTTTAGTCTGCTTTGTTACATTTCTGATTTCAAGCGTTCCCTTTAAGCCCTGCATAATTCTGTATCTGCCCATAACAAGACCGATTCCCGAGGAATCCATAAAAGAAACATTTTTAAAATCAAGAATAAGATGCTTCGGCTTTTTAAAAGCTAAAACATTATCTATTTTTTCTCTTAATAACGAACTTGAATGATGATCAATTTCTCCGATAAGATAAGCAATCATTAAGCTTCCGCTTGATTCAATAGTAACATTCATTTATACCACCATAAAAAAATCAGTCTGCTATGAATATAACAGACTAATTTAATAAAATTTGTTGAAATATGAGTTTAAA
>CAMYWU010000174.1 GCA_947302895.1 uncultured Clostridia bacterium
AGGCAAACCTTGAAAAATCGGGCGGCAAATCAAAGGCTGTTATAGTTAATTCAAAGAACGCAAACACCTGCAACGCAGACGGCGTTCAGAAAGCTCAGATGATGTGCGACCTTGTTGCAAATGAGCTTGGGATAGAAAGCGAGAAGGTTGTTGTTGCATCAACGGGCGTTATCGGTCAGGTTTTGCCGATTGAGCCCATACAGCAGGCTGTTCCGCTTCTTGCAAAGAATCTTGCATACGATAAGAACCTTGAAGCAGCAACGGCGATAATGACAACCGATACGGTTAAAAAGGAATACGCTGTTTCCTTTGAAATCGGCGGAATCACCTGCACCCTTGGCGGTATGGCAAAGGGCTCGGGAATGATTCATCCGAATATGGCAACAACCCTTAATTTCATAACAACCGACTGCGCAATTTCAAGCGAAATGCTCCAGAAGGCGCTCAGCGAAATTGTTAAGGTAACATATAACTGTCTTTCAATTGACGGCGATACCTCAACAAATGATATGGTTGTTTTAATGGCAAACGGACTTGCCTGCAACAAAGAAATTAAGAATGATGACAACGCCGATAACTTGGCGGCATATGAAACCTTCAAGGCAGCTCTATTTGAAGTTATGGCAAACTTAACCCGTATGCTTGCAAAGGACGGCGAGGGTGCAACAAAGCTTCTTGAATGCTTCTGCTCGGGCGCTGAGGATAAGGATACTGCGATAACCGTTGCAAAAAGCGTTGTTTGCTCAACTCTTTTCAAGGCTGCAATGTTCGGCGAGGATGCAAACTGGGGGCGTGTTCTTTGCGCCATAGGCTATGCGGACGCTGAATTTGATATAAACAAAGTTGATGTTTGCCTTGGAAGTGAGTTTGGCAAAATCGAGGTTTGCAAAAACGGCGCAGGAGTTGACTTTTCAGAAGAAGAGGCAGCAAAAATCCTCAGCAGCGATGAAATACAAATCTTCGTTGAGCTGAACGGCGGCAGCGAAAGCGCAACCGCCTGGGGCTGCGACCTCACATATGATTATGTTAAGATTAACGGAGACTATCGAACATAAATTACGAATTACGAGTTACGAGTTACGAATTGAGGGTCGCAAGCGACGATTAAATAATAGCCGACCGCAGGTCCCGTACAGGGGACATTCCTCTGAAAGCGGTGTGTCCCCCTGTATTGTTCAGAAAGGAAATAACACTATGAACAGCATAGATAACTTAAAAAAGGCGCAGATACTTGCCGAGGCGCTTCCCCATATTCAGAAATACGACGGTAAAACCATCGTTGTAAAATACGGCGGGAACGCAATGGTTAATGAAGAGCTCAAAAAAGCGGTTATGCACGATTTGGTTTATCTTTCAACCATCGGCGTTAAAATCGTTCTTGTTCACGGCGGCGGACCTGAGATAAACAGAGTGCTTGAAAAAATGAATATTCAAAGCAAATTCGTCGATGGTCTCAGAGTTACCGATGAGGATGCAATTGAGGTTGTTCAGATGGTTCTTGCAGGCAAGGTAAACAAGGATTTGGTTTGCCATATCTGCAATCTCGGAGGCCACGCAATCGGTCTTTCGGGTATGGATGATTCAATGCTTAAATGCGTTCCTGCCGATGATGTTCACGGCTACGTCGGCAATATAACCGATGTCAGCACGGATGTTATCTGCGAAGCGCTTGATAATAATTATATTCCCGTTATCTCAACCGTTGGTTTTGATGAAAACGGACATTGTTATAATATTAATGCCGATACAGCAGCCGCTGAAATCGCAGGCGCTCTAAAAGCTGAGGCGCTGATTTCGATGACGGATATAGTTGGCCTTTGCAGGGATAAAGACGACCCCGAAACATTGATTCAGAAGGTTTTCATTTCCGATACTCCTGCGCTCATAGCACAGGGCATAATCAGCGGCGGAATGATTCCGAAAATCGATTCAATGACCAAGGCGCTGCGTCAGGGCTGCCGCAAGGCATTTATTATCGACGGACGTGTTCCCCATTCCATACTTATGGAAATGCTTACCGATGAAGGTATGGGAACGATGTTCAGACTTTAAATAATTAAAAATTTTGGGTGGGGCGCTGCCCACACCCAATTACTAAAATGCGTTTTCAACGATACAGGGGGACATTCCTCTGAAAGCGGTGTGTCCCCCTGTGTTGTTTGCAATTATTAACTACTTGGAGACAGTATGACCATAAAAGAAAAAGACAGCAAATATATCGCTTCATCATATGCTCGCTTTGATGTTGTTTTAACAAACGGCAAGGGCTCAACTCTCTATGATGAAAACGGAAAAAAATATATTGATTTCGGCTCAGGCATCGGCGTAACCGCCTTTGGCAACTGCGATGAGGAGTGGCAGGAAGCTGTTAAGCAGCAGCTTTCGAAGCTCCAGCATGTAAGCAATTTATACTATACCGAGCCAGGCGCAGAGCTTGCGGCTTTGCTCTGCGAAAAAACAGGAATGAAAAAGGTTTTCTTTGCAAACAGCGGCGCTGAAGCAAACGAGTGCGCAATTAAGTTTGCAAGAAAATATTCCTTTGATAAATACGGAGAAGGCAGAGCAACAATTATAACGCTTTGCGATTCCTTCCACGGCAGAACAATAACAACTCTTGCCGCAACAGCTCAGGAGGAATTCCACAAGATATTCTTCCCCTTCACAGAGGGCTTTAAATACTGCCCTGCAAACGATATTCAAGCGCTTGAAAACAGCATTTCGGATGATGTTTGCGCAATTATGTTTGAATGTGTTCAGGGCGAGGGCGGCGTTAATAATCTTAATCAGGAATTTGCAAATGAGATAAAGAAAATCGCCGCAGAAAAAGACATTCTCATTATCGTTGACGAGGTTCAGACCGGCAACGGCAGAACGGGAAAATACTTTTCTTACGAGCATTTCGGATTAAACCCCGATATTGTTTCAACTGCTAAAGGACTCGGAAACGGCTTGCCGATTGGCGCAGTATTATTCGGAGAGAAAACCAAGGAAGTAGTAACAAACGGCTCCCACGGCTCAACCTTCGGCGCTAATCCGATTGCCTGCGCAGGCGCAATAAGCGTTGTTAAAAGGCTTGATGAAAGCTTCTTAAACGAGGTATGCGCCAAGGGCGAATATATAAGAAACTATCTTTCAGAAATTAAAGGCGTTAAGGGTATAAGCGGTCTTGGCATGATGATTGGAATTGAAAGCAACAAGAAAGCTTCAGACGTTGCAAAGAAATGCCTTGAAAACGGCTTGCTTGTTTTAACGGCTCATAAAAATAAAATCCGTCTGCTTCCTGCGCTTAATATAAGCTACGAGGAATTGGACGAAGGATTAAGTATTCTAAAGGAGGCAATTGAAGATGAAACACTTGCTTAAGCTTCAGGATTTATCAAAAACCGAAATTCTTGATATATTAAATCTTGCCGACCAGCTCAAATTTGAACAGCATAACGGAGTACAGCACCACTTATTAAAGGGCAAAACTCTCGGTATGATATTCCAGAAAAGCTCAACCAGAACAAGGGTTAGCTTTGAAACAGGAATGTATCAGCTCGGCGGTCAGGCTCTCTTCCTCTCCTCAAGAGATTTGCAAATCGGAAGGGGCGAGCCTGTTGAAGATACTGCCCGTGTTCTTTCCCGTTATCTCGACGGCATTATGATAAGAACCTTTGAGCAAAAAGAGGTTGAGGATTTGGCTGAATACGGCTCAATTCCGATTATAAACGGTCTTACGGACTACTGCCATCCCTGCCAGGTGCTTGCTGATTTAATGACAATCCGTGAATACAAAAAGAG
>CAMYWU010000175.1 GCA_947302895.1 uncultured Clostridia bacterium
GATGAATATTTCTCTCTCGGCGAGGTATATCCAACACCCGGCTACACAAACGAGATTCTTAGACTTTACGGCGCAAAGGGGCTTCATTTTGAGGAGCAGAACCTTGATGAAGATGAATTTCTCCAGATTTGCAAAATGAAGTTTGATACTGTTGTTGAAAAGATTATGAGCGGCGAGATTAAAGACGCAAAAACTATCGCCGCAACATTGAAAATGAAAGAAATCAGAAGTAAGGAATAATGGCGTATCTTGATAACAGCGCAACCACCAAACCTGAAAAGGCGGTTGCCGATAAAATATATGAAATGCTGAGCGATAAGTTCGGCAATCCTTCAAGCTTTCATAAAGAGGGGCTTGAAGCAAATGATGAAATAACAAGAGCAAGGGAGATTATTGCAAAATCCCTTTTCTGTCAGAGCGAGGAAATATATTTTACCTCGGGCGGAACGGAAGCAAATAACCTTGCAATATTCGGCGCTGCCCAAGCAGGCAAGCGCAAAGGAAACAGAATTGTTACAACTGCTATTGAACACGAAAGCGTTTTGCAAAGCGTTTCGGAGCTTGAAAAGCGAGGCTTTGAGGTTGTTCGTTTAATGCCCGACTCAAAGGGAAGAATAAGCGAGGAGCAGATTTTTGAAGCGGTTAACGATAAAACAATTCTTGTTTCAATGATGTTTGTTAATAACGAGGTTGGCTCGGTTTTGCCCGTTGAGGCAATAAAAAAAGCTCTCAAAAGAGCTAATGCGCCTGCGCTGATTCATATCGACTGTGTTCAGGCGTATTCAAAAATACCGATTAAGCCCGAAAAAATCGGCGCAGATTTAATCAGTATCAGCGCCCATAAAATTCACGGCGCCAAGGGAGTTGGCGCACTTTATGTAAGAAAGGGAGTACGAATACTTCCTCTTATGTTCGGCGGTGAACAGGAAAAAAGGCTTCGCCCCGGAACTCAGGCGGCGCCGCTTATTGCAGGCTTCGGAAAGGCTGCCGAGCTCATACCCGATTATGAACAGCAAAAGCAGAGCATTACCGCTCTTAATGCATATGCAAAAGCAGAGCTTAATAAAATTGACGGCGTTGTTATAAACAGCGGCGAGGATGCAAGTCCGTATATCATAAATCTCTATGTTCCGAGCTTTATGACGAGCCAGACAGTTGTTCAGCATCTTTCATCAAAATACGGCGTTTATGTTTCAAACGGCTCGGCGTGCGCAAAGGGCAAGAGGAGCCATGTTTTAAGCGCAATGAAACTGAGCGATAAGATTATTGATAAATCAATAAGAGTAAGCTTTTCAAGAAATACAACAAAGGAGGATATAGATGCTCTGATTAATGCTTTAAGCGAAACAATCAGGGACTATCATATCTAATTACTATTACTATGCAGGAAATTATACTTATAAAAAACGGAGAGCTTGTTTTAAAGGGGCTCAACAGAAATACCTTTGAGGATGTTCTTATCAAAAATATGAAAAAAGCGCTCAAAGACCTTGGAGAATTCACCTTCACAAAGAGCCAGTCAACAATTATGGTTAAGAGTGTTGATGAAAACACCGACCTTGATGAAGCTGTTTCAAGGCTCACAAAGGTTTTTGGAATTGCTGCGCTCTCAAGGGCTGCGGTTGCCGGGAAGGATATGGATTCAATTATGGCAATCAGCGCAGATTATCTTAAGGAGGAGCTTTCGTTTGCAAAAACCTTTAAGGTTGAAGCAAAGAGAAGCGATAAGAAATTCCCGCTGACTTCTCCCGAAATCTCAAGGGAGCTTGGCGGCTTTCTGCTTTCTAAATTTAATCATCTCAGGGTTGATGTTCATAATCCCGATGTAACGGTTACCGTTGAAATCAGGGATAACTATGCATTTATCAGAGGTAATAATATCAAGGGCGCAGGCGGAATGCCCGTTTCAACAAGCGGAAGAGCGGCTGTTTTAATCAGCGGCGGAATTGATTCTCCCGTTGCTTCGTATATGATGGCAAAAAGGGGAATTGAGCTTGTTGCAGTTCATTTTGCTTCCCCTCCGTTTACAACCGAGCTTGCTGAAAAGAAGGTTATGGAGCTGCTTAGAAAGGTTGCGCAGTACAGCGGACCGATAACAACCTATGTTGTTCCTTTTACTGAGATACAGCAGCAGATAAGAAAGGAATGTCCCGAGGAATATTTCACCATAATACTGAGAAGATATATGATGAAAATCAGCGAGATAATTGCAAAGCACCAGAACTGCAGTGCGCTGATAACGGGCGAGAGCGTGGGTCAGGTTGCAAGCCAGACAATTTATGCGCTTGCATGCACGGATGCCGCTGCAAATATGCCTGTTTTCCGTCCCTGTATCGGAATGGATAAGGAAGAGATTATTAGGATATCACGAAAGATTGATACCTTTGAAACCTCGATTCAGCCCTATGAGGATTGCTGCACGGTGTTTACTCCCAAGCATCCAAAAACAAGACCGAAACTCGAGGATGTTATTAATGCTGAAAGCGCTCTCAACAGCGAGGAGCTTATAAACGCTGCGGTTGAAAACGCAAGAAGAAGTGTGATTAAATGAAAAAGTTTCTGGTAAAAATCGGAGAGTTCTCAAAAAAAGCCTTCGTTTTTATTAAAGAAGGTTTTAAAAATAAAACACTGCCGTGGCTCAGGGAATCCTTAAAGAAGCCCAGAGTTAAGCAGGGAATGAAAATTGCAGGTATTGCGGTTTTGGCTGTTGCTTTGATTTTCGGCGGAATAAAGCTTATCAGCATTAGCAAAACGGCATATCTCAGACCGTATATAAAGGAATATAATATAGAGTTTCCCAAGGGCATACTTGAAGAAATGTGTGATGAATACGGAAAGGACCAGAGCATTGTCGGCAGGGTTGATATAAGCGATATTCCTACTGAAAAATATGTTTCAAGTAAGGAAAAGGAAAACTGTCTTATGCTTGAAAAGGGCGGAAATATAGAAAAAGAGCAGCATTTCAGGGCTATTTGCTATAATGAAGCTTCAACAGACCTTGAAAGACTTTATTCTACGGCAAATCTCTTTTTGAAATCCTCCCAGACAGTAAGCTTCACAACGCTGTTTGATAAAGAGGAATACAAGGTTGTTGCCGCATTCTATACAAATACAAAGCCCGAGGATGATAACGGCTATCTCTTCCCGTATAATTTCTGCGGAAATATGAGCGAGAAGGATTTCAAAGCTTATGAGGATAGAATTGTTCACCGTACGCTTTATAACACGGGATATGAATTTTCTTATGATGATTACTTCTTAACCCTCAGCGAGCCGAGCGATTTTATGAAGGATTTCAGGTTCGTTGTGGTTTGCGTTAAGGCAGGCAAGAGGGGAGTTCAGAAATCCGATACGGCAACTCCTAATGAAAAAATCCATTTTCCGCAGGTCTGGTATGATGAAAATAATGAGCAAAATCCCTATATTTTTGCAGGAAAATGGTATCCAAAGGCATTTTAGGCAAAAAAACTGCAAAAAATAATAGAAAAAAGTTGATTTATTTCGGAGTTGTTCGAATTTTTATATGACAAATATTTAAAAGAGTTAAAAAATAGACAAAAGGCGCTGAAAAGTTGAGCATTCAGCGCCCTTTTTATATGCCAGAAAACCAAGAAAATAGACAGTTGTCTGTTAAAAAGTCAATGTTTTAGTGCAAACTTTGTTAATAGTTCACAAAAGTTACATAAAAGTAACAAAATGCTTATTGTTAATTGCCATAGATTACAGGGTTGACGATTTGGTATAATCCCAATCGTTGAGCGCAGGAAGCGTTCAGCGTAAC
>CAMYWU010000176.1 GCA_947302895.1 uncultured Clostridia bacterium
CATGACCTCGATGAGAGATTTGAAGACGGAGCAACTGTTGACGCTGAAAGCCTGAAGGCTTGCGGACTTATCAAAAAGACTCTTGACGGAATTAAGGTTCTCGGAAAGGGCGAAATCACTAAGGCTTTAACCGTTAAGGTTGACGCAATTAGTGAATCGGCAAAGGCTAAGATTGAGGCTGCCGGCGGTAAGGTGGAGGTGCTTTAAATGATAAAAACAATCATTAATGCATTCAAAATCCCTGAAATCCGCAAAAAGCTGCTCTTCACAGCTTTCATCATCTTAATCTTCAGAATCGGTTCGGTTATTCCTGTTCCGTTTCTCAACATTGTTGATGAAATTGAAGTTGGTAAGGGCAACTCAATTCTCACTTATCTCAGCTTGATGACAGGTAGCGCATTCACATACGGAACTATTTTCGCTATGTCAATCACTCCCTACATCAACGCATCAATCATTATGCAGCTCCTTGCAGTTGCAATTCCCGCTCTTGAAAAGCTCCAGAAAGAGGGCGAGGAGGGCAAGAAGAAAATCACAACAATCCCAAGATTTGTTACAGTTGGTCTTGGTATTCTCCAGTCAACAGCATATTTCTTCTTCCTTCGTTCAAGCGGATATCTTTTGAAAGACTCAAGCGGCGCTGCATTCACAGGCTTTGACGCAGTTTTCCAGGCAATCGTTATTGTTGCTGTTTTAACTGCGGGAACAGCCGTAATTATGTGGCTTGGTGAGCAGATTACTATCGATGGTATCGGAAATGGTATTTCGATTATCCTTTTTGCAGGTATCGTATCCAGATTCCCGACACTCATCAAGCAGTTATTCCAGTACTTCCAGACAGGCAGACTTGTATACAGAATACTTGTTCCTGTTGTTATCGTAATCTTCTTCCTGAGGATTGCGTATATCGTACTGCTTGATAATGCAGAAAGAAGAATTCCGATTCAGTACTCAAAGAGAGTTGTCGGAAGAAAGATGTATGGCGGCCAGAACACTCATATGCCTATCAAAATCAATATGAGCGGCGTTCTTCCCATCATCTTCGCTTCATCAATCCTTTCACTTCCCGGAACAATTCAGATGTTCTTAAAGAATCAGCCGGCAGAGGATACCTTCTGGGGCAAGTTCTTTGATGCATTCCAGGGTGATTCATGGATTTATGCAGCACTCTACTTCTTACTCATTATATTCTTTGCTTATTTCTATAGCACGATTCAGTACAATCCTATTGAAATGGCAAACAATCTTCGTAAAAACAACGGCGCAATTCCTGGTATCAGACCGGGCAGACCGACATCGGATTATATCTTCAAGATTTTATCAAGACTCACCCTTATCGGTGCGCTTATGATTTCCGTTGTTGCTCTTTTCCCGATTGTATACTCACTTATCTGCGAAGCTGCAATTCCTCCTCTTACCGAGGGCGGAGACGATGGCGGAATGAGCATCAGCCTTGGCGGTACATCACTTATCATTTTGGTTGGTGTTGCACTTGAAACCGTTCGTCAGCTTGAATCACAGATGATGATGCGTCATTATAAAGGCTTCCTTGACTAAGGCTTAACTATTTAAGAGGTATAATTTATGAAACTTATCCTTTTAGGAGCTCCCGGTGCCGGCAAGGGCACACAGGCAGAGAATATCTGTAACAAATTAAATATTCCTGCAATTTCAACAGGAAACATCATCCGTGCAGCTCTTGCAAACGGAACAGAAATGGGCTTAAAGGCTAAGTCCTATATGGACGCCGGCCAGCTTGTTCCTGATGAGGTTGTTATTGGAATTATTCAGGAAAGGCTTAAGGAAGACGATTGTAAAAACGGATTTATTCTTGACGGTTTCCCGAGAACCATTCCTCAGGCTCAGGCGCTTGAGGATATGGGAATCGAAATCGACAGAGTTGTTGATATCGAGGTTCCCGATGAAACCATCACTTCAAGATTATCTGGCCGCAGAGTTTGCGAAAAATGCGCAAATTCATACCACATGATTTATAAATTCCCGAAGGTTGAAGGAATTTGTGATGCATGCGGCGGCAAACTCATTCAGCGCAAAGACGATGCTCCCGAAACCGTTAAGGCTCGTTTGGTTGAATACCATGCAATGACTGAGCCGCTTAAGGACTTCTATGAGAAACTCGGCAAGCTCAGAATTGTTGAGGGTCAGGAAAAGGTTGAGGATACAACAAAGCTCGTTTTTGAAGCATTGGAGGATTAACATGATAGTGCTTAAAAGCAGTCGCGAGCTTGAAATTATGAAAGAAGCTTGCCAGATTTCTGCCGGAGCACTGCAGGTGGCAGGAGAAGCTGTTAAGCCGGGAATTTCGACCTGGGAGATTGATAAGATTGCTCACGATTTTATCATCAAATGCGGGGCGAAGCCTAACTTTCTCGGCTACGGCGGATTTCCTGCTACCGCATGTATATCTATAAACGATGAAGTTATCCACGGCATTCCGAGCAAAAAGCGTATTATTAAAGAAGGCGACATAGTCAGCATAGATCTCGGAGCTGTTAAAAACGGATATAACGGCGATAATGCTGCAACATTCATCTGCGGGACTTGCTCTCCCGAGGTGGAGCGGCTGGTACAAACGACTAAGGAGGCTCTTGAAAAGGGCATTGAAAAGGCGGTTGTCGGCGGCAGAATCGGCGATATCGGTTATGCAGTTCAAAGCTACTGCGAGGAGCGGGGCTTCTCTGTGGTAAGGGATTTTGTTGGGCACGGAGTCGGAACAAAGCTTCACGAAGAACCGAGCGTACCGAACTTCGGACACGCAGGACGCGGTATCCGACTATTACCCGGAATGACATTGGCAATTGAACCGATGATTAATCTGGGAACCTATAAAGTTAAAACGCTTTCTGACGGATGGACTGTTAAAACGCTTGACGGCAAAGCATCCGCACATTTTGAAAACACGGTTGCAATAACAAATAACGGTCCTGTAATCCTAACGAGAGTATGATTAACTAATTGCAATTGCAGAATAATGTAATGTGATTCCAGTTAATAGAGTGATAATTCACTATTAAGCATCAATCGTATTAATATTTATAACGAGGTATAAGATGTCTAAGTCAGATATGATAGAAGTTGAAGGTACTGTGGTAGAGGCGCTTCCGAACACAACTTTTAAGGTTTCGCTTCAAAACGGCCACATTATTACAGCACACATCTCCGGAAAGCTTCGAATGAACAATATCAGAATCCTTCCGGGCGATAAAGTAACAATGGAAATGTCGCCGTACGACCTTACAAAGGGTCGTATCATATGGCGTTCCAAGTAAATTATTAGGAGGATTTTTCAAATGAAAGTCAGACCTTCTGTAAAGAAAATTTGCGAAAAGTGCAAAGTTATCAAACGTAATGGAAAAGTAATGGTTATCTGTGAAAATCCAAAGCACAAACAGCGTCAGGGTTAATCCTGAACAATTAATCGGAGGTAAATTTTAGTATGGCACGTATTTCTGGTGTTGACTTACCTAATGACAAGAGAGTTGAAATCGGTCTTACCTATATTTTCGGTATCGGCCGCACAACTGCAACAAAGATAATCGAGGCAACAGGCGTTAATCCGGACACTCGTTGCAGAGATTTATCAGAAGAGGATGTTAAGAAGCTCAGCGATTATATTACCAACAACCTTAATGTTGAAGGTGATCTTCGCCGTGATATCCTTCTCGATATTAAGAGACTTCAGGAAATCAATTGCTACAGAGGCATCCGCCACAGAAAGGGTCTCCCCGTAAGAGGTCAGACC
>CAMYWU010000177.1 GCA_947302895.1 uncultured Clostridia bacterium
TTATGCTTGCCCTTGGAAAGAAGTATAACGAGCTTGGATGGGCTATGGAGGTTCATATCGGCGCTCTTAGAAACAACAATACATAGATGTTTGAAAAGCTCGGCCCCGATGTTGGCTTCGACAGTATTGACGACCATGAAATTGCTCAGCCGCTTTCTCGCTTCCTTGACGCACTTTGCAGAGAGGGCGAGCTTCCGAAAACAATTCTTTTCAACCTCAATGATAAGGATAATGTTGTTCTTGCAACAATGCTCGGCAATTTCCAGAGCGCTGAGGCTGAAAGCAAAATTCAGTTTGGCCCTGCGTGGTGGTTCCTTGATACAATGGACGGAATGACCGCTCAGCTTAAAACACTCGGCAATCTCGGAGTTCTCGGCAAATTCGTCGGTATGGAAACGGATTCCCGTTCATTCACCTCATACGGCCGCCACGATTATTTCAGAAGAATACTCTGCCGCTTAATCGGAAGATGGGTTGAGGACGGCTGGTATGCAAACGATGAGGAAGTTTTAAAGGAAATCATTTGCGGCATCAGCTATGATAACGCAATTAAATATTTTGGATTTTAAAGGGACGTCGAGGACGCCGTCCCCTAAATATTTTGGATTTTAATGGGACGTCGAGGACGCCGTCCCCTACATAAGGAGGATATCACTATGAACCTTAATTTAAGACCTAAAGAGGAATGCACCTTTGATGAGATTTCGCTTGGCGAAATTATGCTTCGTCTTGACCCCGGTGAGGGCAGAATTAAAACCGCACGCTCATTCAGAGCATGGGAAGGCGGAGGAGAATACAACGTTGCACGCGGACTTCGCCGCTGCTTCGGACTCAAGACTTCCGTTGTAACCGCTTTTGCAGAAAACGAAATCGGTTATCTTCTTGAGGATTTAATCCTCCAGGGCGGAGTTGATACCTCGCTCATCAAATGGGTTAAATACGACGGTATCGGAAGAACTGTACGCAACGGACTTAATTTCACAGAGCGTGGATACGGAATCCGTGGAGCAGTTGGCGCTTCCGACAGAGGAAACACCGCCGCATCCCAGATTAAACCCGAGGATATTGACTGGGATTACATTTTCGGAACTCTCGGCGTTCGCTGGCTTCATACGGGCGGCATTTATGCAGCACTTTCCGAAACCGCTGCACAGACAACAATTGCAGCCGTTAAAAAGGCTAAGGAATACGGAACAATCGTTTCCTACGACCTCAACTACCGTCCGTCTCTCTGGAAGGATATCGGCGGCCAGGCAAAGGCTCAGGAGGTTAACAGGGAAATCGCAAAATACGTTGACGTTATGATTGGTAATGAGGAAGATTTCACCGCTTCTCTCGGCTTTGAGGTTGAAGGCAACGACGCCGACCTCAAAGAGCTCAATATGGACGGCTACTACAAGATGATTGAAACCGTTACAAAGGCTTATCCGAATTTCAAGGTTATTGCAACAACCCTCAGAACCGTTAAAACCGCAACGGTTAACGACTGGAAAGCAATCTGCTGGGCTGATGGAAAGATTTATAATTCAATCGAGTTCCCCGCTCTTGAAATTCTCGACAGAGTTGGCGGCGGCGACAGCTTTGCAAGCGGACTTATCTACGGTCTTATGACATATGAGGATGCACAGAAGGCAGTTAACTACGGCGTTGTTCACGGCGCACTTGCTATGACAACTCCCGGCGATACCTCAATGGCTTCTCTCAAAGAGGTTGAAGCAAAGGTTAACGGCGCATCAGCAAGAGTACAGCGATAGGCGCAGTGAAGAGTTAAGAATGAAGAATTAAGAATTTCGGGCGGGACACCCGCACCCGATTATGTAGGGGTCGACGACCTCGGCGACCCATTAAAAAGGAGAAATAATAATGGCAAATAAAATTGAAACACTCGCAAAAATTCAGGAAGTCGGCATTGTTGCAGTTGTTCGTGCAACTTCAATAGAGCAGGCTGAAAAAATAACGGATGCTTGTATTGCAGGCGGCGTTGCGGCTATTGAGCTTACCTTCACCGTTCCTCATGCAGACAAGCTTATCGAGGCTATGAGAGCTAAGTATAACAGCGGAGAAATCATCATCGGTGCAGGAACAGTTATGGATGCTGCAACCGCAAGAATTGCAATTCTCGCAGGCGCTGAGTATGTTGTTGCTCCGTATTTCGACCCCGAAACAGTTCGAACCTGCAACCGCTACGGCATTCCTTCAATGCCCGGTATCTATACTCCCACAGAGGCAGTTCAGGCTATGGAATGCGGCGCAGATGTTCTCAAAGTATTCCCCGGCGACCTTGCAGGTCCTCAGTTCATCAAAGATATCCACGGTCCGATTCCCCACGCTGTTATGATGCCCTCGGGCGGTGTTGATATCAACAATGTTAAAGATTGGATTAAGGCGGGCGCTATCGCAGTCGGCGCAGGCTCATCACTCACCGCAGGCGCTAAAACAGGCGAATACGAAAAGATAACCGAAACAGGAAAAATCTTCGTTGAGCGAATTAAAGAAGCAAGAGCAGAGATGGCAAAATAATTTTGCGCCTTTTCCGATAACGCTTAATCAAAAGAATCCGCTTAAACAGCATAAACCCGATATTTAAGGCAATCCTGAATATCGGGTTTATTTTTTATTATTGACTTTTTTGAATAATTCGAGTAAAATAAAGTCATACTTTAGATTTCTCAGGATGTGATTATATGTATATCAAAAGACATTTGGAAAATCAAATAATCGAAGCCTCAAAATACTATCCCGTTGTTATGGTTTGCGGAGCAAGGCAGGTTGGCAAATCAACCATGCTTAATCATCTGCGTGAAGTTGAAAGAAGATATGTTTCACTTGACGATATGAATGCAAGAAGGCTTGCTGAAAATGACCCCGCCCTTTTCTTTGAAACATACGGCTTACCCATTATGATTGATGAATTTCAAAGAGTTCCTTCAATTCTTCTTGAAATAAAAAGAATTGTTGACCAAAAGGCATTAAGCGGAGAGAAAAACGAGGGGCTTTTCTGGCTGACAGGTTCTCAAAAATTTAAAATGATGAAAAATGTTTCGGAATCATTGGCAGGCAGAATCGCTGTTTTTGATTTGCCCGCACTGAGCACCTCTGAAATAATCGGCTGCAGTCCTGAACTTTTCAAACCTGATATTGACAGCGTTAAAAAACGCTTGCAATCTGCAAAATCTATGGATATGCACTGCCTTTATGAGCGCATTTTTCAGGGCGGTATGCCAAAAATCAACACATCGGATATCGACAGAGAGCGTTATTATTCCGATTATGTTAACACCTATCTCGAAAGAGATATTAAAGAACTTTCACAAGTTGGAAAACTCAGCGAATTCTATGATTTTTTAGTGCTTATGGCGTCAAGAACCTCGCAGCAACTGAAATACAGCGAAATTGCAAATTCCATCGGCGTTTCCGCTCCTACCGCAAAGGAATGGGTCAGCATACTGGAGCGTTCGGGCATAATCTATCTTCTTAAGCCGTTTTATTCAAACATTTCAAAAAGACTTGTTAAAACCCCTAAAATTTATTTTATGGATACGGGGCTTGCCGCATATCTTTGCAGATGGCCAAATGCTGAAACTATTGAAAACGGTGCTATGGACGGCGCTTTTTTAGAAACCTACTGTATAAGCGAAATAATTAAAAGTTATTATAACTCAGGAAAACGCCCCGATTTATTCTACTACAGAGATATTGACGGCAAGGAAATTGATTTGCTTATATCAGAGGGAAACAGCATTTATCCTATTG
>CAMYWU010000178.1 GCA_947302895.1 uncultured Clostridia bacterium
GAGAAAACATTTATTATAATAATTTTCCGCGGGAAGGAATATGATTATTAAAAAATTCAATTACTTCAGGCGAATCATTCGGTGTATATTCCCTGTTTGTTCCAACCTTAAGATAGAATGCAATTAAAGCGGCAAAGGCAAAGGAAAGAATCTTAGGAGCTCTGCCGTTTATCTTCATATAATCAAGAATTGAAGGCAGGCATCTTGTGTTGAATTTAGCCATTGAATTAAGCGAAATATCAAATAATTTATGGTCAATAAAAGGGTTGTTAAAGCGCTCTAAAACGCTGTTTGCAAAGGAATCAAGCTCCTCCTTAGGAAGCTCAATAGTCTGCTTGATTTCTTCAAGACCGAGGTTGATATATTTTGCAAAAACCTCGTCGTTCATCATATCACGAACAATATCAATTCCGCTCATATACGCAGTGAGAACGCTCATAGTATGGGTTCCGTTTAAAATACGAACCTTTCTTGTTCTGTATGCAGAAAGGTCGTTTGCAAAAACAATGCCGTCAAACTTATCAAGCGGGAAAACCTCTCTGCATTTCTCATCAGCCTGAATTATCCAGCTTGCATACGGCTCAGCCGAAACAGAGCAAGGGTCGCTATCACCTGCTTTATGACCGCTTACAATTCTGTCTACAAGGGTATTGCAAAACGAGCATTCGTTTTCAATATAGTCCGAGAATTTACTCTCATATCCCCAAAGGGCTGCGTAATCAAGAATATACTTCTTAAGAGTCTGAGCATTATCCTCAATAAGTTCAACAGGAAGGAACACAACGCCCCCCTTGCCTGATTTAAAGCGCTTATAAAGAAGATTGGTTATTCTTGCAGGAATGTTTTTATTAGGAACGGTATCAGCTTTTTCGTTTTCATCAAAGCAAATACCCGCTTCGGTTGTGTTTGATAAAACAAGTTTTAAATCATCGTCGCAAAAGAGTGCTTCAATTTCATCAAATTCGCTCTGGGTATCAAAGCATTGCTTAACGCAGCTTATCTTTTTAGTTTCATCAACAACCTCGCCTTTGAATCTTCCCGAAAGAGTTATGTTATATTCATTATTCTGAGCCTTGAGCGCATCAATTGTTTTGGTATTGCTTCTCGGCTGGCAGATATAAACCTCAGCATTTAACAAGCCCTGTTCATTAGCCTTTTGTATGTAATCCTCGGCAAAGGCTCTTAAAAAATTGCCTTCGCCTATCTGAAGTATCTTCATATTTTTCCTCCGAATTTATTATAACAAGATATGCAGGGCAAGGTGCCCAGACCTTGCCGCAGCACGATGTAGGCATCGTGCCCTACAGGGATTATAAATTATTAAGGTTAATAATGCAATAAAAACTCGCAAAAAAACTCCCGACAAACGCTGTCGGGAGTTGTTATTAACTGTACATTGGAGTATCCTCAACGATTAATTGTTTTTAATCTTGTATTTTTATAGGTTAATTTCTTAGCCCATTGGAGTTTACCTCAATTATTAATTGTTTGTTTTTTTATTTTATATTTATTGTTTTTAAACAATTAATTACAAATTATATTCTATTGTTAAAGTTCGTCTATTTTTTTCAGAGCTTTATTGCTCCGATTATCAGCAGGACAATAATCTATATATCTTTATTATTCAGTTTTAATACTTCACCTGTAAGTATTTATCCAACCCTGCTTATAACGATTTTCTTCTTTTAACAATTTTATGATCCGTAAGCAATTCCGTTTTGCTTCTGCCGATCTCTCTTATCCGTTATGTTATTGGGATACATTACAGGTGGCCAAATTGTCGATTTGTAGTCTCATGGGAATTTGACCTCCTTATTAAACTTGAACCTCGACTTTTAACAGAAATCCTTATTTCCAAAGCCCTTTCTTAAGTTCAACCTCATAATAGCATACTCTTTGTTGTTTGTCAATAGTTTTTTTCAACATTTTTTAATTTTTTTGTATGATATACACAGATAATTTATCAAAATACCTTAATTTTACCCCTAATCCAATAATTTCTATTGACTAATTTTAGTGTAAAATAT
Organism: uncultured Clostridia bacterium; assembly: GCA_947302895.1. Lineage (GTDB taxonomy): Bacteria > Bacillota > Clostridia > Oscillospirales > Acutalibacteraceae > Eubacterium_R. The sequence goes on from CAMYWU010000178.1 coordinate 2,028, forward strand.
ATAATATAACCAAATCAAAATACTTATTTAAAGCATTGTTTTATACAATACAAATAAAGGACGGATGATTATTATGGATAACGAAAAAATATATGAGCCCGATATAATTTCTGTTACCGATGAGAACGGAAATGAAATACTTTTTGAGCTCCTTGAAAGATATGAAACAGATGATGATGTTTATGTTGCCATAACCGAGTATCGTGATGACGAGGAAGAAATCGTTGAAGCTGATTATGAGGTTATCATTCTCAAGGTTGTTGAGGATGAAAACGGCGATGAATATCTTGAAGAAATTCAGGACGATATGGAATACGAACAGGTTTCGGATATCCTTATGGCAATGGTTGAGGAAAAATACGAGGTTGAATACTTCGAACCCGAACAATAAGCCGTTTATAACTATTTAATTGACAATCTGCGCATCTCGACAACCGAGAGCTTCAATAACCCGAACAATTTATTTTAAGGGAAGTATTCTCCGCATACGGTGAGCAGACCTCCCTGCCCCACGGCAGGACGTTGGGAGCTCTGAAGTATCCGGGATACCACCCACCTGCGTTTAACAGCAGTTTATTCTCAGCCTCGGCGGATGCGCGGATTTTAAAAAGACCCGCTGGGTCTTTTTAATTTAGAATTTTGAGCAGATACCCACGCCCGATTATAATCGGAGCGAAGCGACCCGAAATTCTTCATTCTTCATTCTTCATTCTTCATTAAAAAATGCTGACCGAAGTCAGCATTTTTTTATTCGCCCTTCATATCGAGAAGCTTTGCTTTTCCTTCAAATGCTTCCTTTGAAAGCTTGATTGAATCAAAGATTGCAGCTTCGATATCATCAGGAGTACAGCCGAGCTCTTTTGTATCGTCTGTCGGGATGAAGAGATTCATATCCATAATATCTGCAAGATAAACAGGATCAATACCCCATGCGATATTGCGCTTCTCGTAGTCCTTTCTCATTGTAAGACCGAAAGCCTTAAACATCCACTTCGGAACATCAACAATCTTTCTGTCCTCAATGCCGTCCATAGCTCTGTATACAATCTTAAGGAACTGACGACATGTTAAGTTGTAGCAAGAAATGCCGTATGCTCTTGCGCCCTTAACCTGCTCTGCTGCGCCAACGATTGCCTCACCAACCTGGCGAACTGTAAGCATAGCGGTTCCGCCCTTTGAATACATTGTTACGGGCATTTTTTCAAATCTCTGGAGCTGCTCAATAAGAATAACCCAAACAGGTCTTCTTCCGGGCTGAGTTCCGAAGATATAGGGAAGCTCAAGAACTGCAACGCCCATATCGTCATCAGCATATTTGAAAGCAACCTCTTCCTGCTCAATTCTTGAAGCAATGTAGGGGTGTTTCTCTGTAAGCTTCATATCAGGACGGTCTTTAGCAAGCCATGCAAAATATGAGCCGAGAATAACGCATCTCTTAACTCCGCACTTCTTAGCCATTGCAAGGCAACGGTCAACCGGGTCAATATTATATTTTTTATACATATCATATACCGGGGGCGGAAATTCAACTCTTTCGTCAACGCCTGCTGCATAAACAAAAGCATCAACGCCTGTCATAGCCTTCTCAAGCTCTTCATCAGTAAGCTCAAGGAAGTTGCCGAATTCTATTTCCATTTCCTCGGGAATCGGAGCGCCTTCCGGAAGAGGAGGAAGAGCAATTGTTTTAACCTTATGACCTCTGTCGATAAAAATTTGAGCAGCAGC
>CAMYWU010000179.1 GCA_947302895.1 uncultured Clostridia bacterium
GCTGTTTTTCGGGAAGCTTTTCAAGCTCCTTAAACATCTCGTCAGTTGCTGCTGAAACAACTTTTGTATTCTTATCCTCATCGTTTTTATTAACGCTGATTTCAACCGATTTAACGCTTTCTTCCGTTGGAGCGCCGCCCCAGTCGCCGGTTCCGTATAATACCTCTGTCCAGGGAATTTCGGTTTTCATTCCTGCCTCGGCAAGCTTTGAAATAACCTTAACATCGCCCCTGACATCACCCGTGAATTTATATCGGTATGAAAGCGGATTTAAAACGGCAAAAATCTCAGAGCCGTCAACGCCCCTCCAAATTCCGAGGTCGAAGGGCTTTTCATAAGCTGCGCCCCAGGTAAGCTTCTGAGTTGCAAAGCCAAGAAGTCCTGCGTGTTTTGCAATGCTTGGAAGCGCCCAGCCAAAACCGAAGCCGTCGGGTAAAAACAAATCTTTACAGCTCTTGCCGAACTTGCTTTCAAAATATTTGTTTCCGTAGTTGATATTTCTGAAAAGTGCTTCGGGAGAGGGGATGTTTACATCGCCGTTTTCATATTGTGAGCCGGAAACATTCCATCTGTTGTTTTCAATATGCTTTTTAAGCTCCTCAAATGCAAGAGGATAATATTCCTCAATGAGCTCATAGCGATAAGCGCCCTCGAAATTAAACCTGTAATTCGGATAGCGCTCAATTAAATCGAAATTTTTTTCAAAGGTGTCGGGGATGAATTCGTTAATGGTTTTTGCAAGGTTCCACCTCCATACGGTATCCAGATGGGAGGTTGAAACGGTAAAAATCTTATTTTCAGCCATTTTTATACCCTATTTCTCAATGATTTCATATGTGAATTCGTATTTTTCCTGAAGAGCCTTAACCTTATCCTCGTTATCCTCAATGAAGGAGGGAGAATAAACGCTCTTTCCGTCAACAGAATAATCCTTAACAATCTTGTTGAGCTCTTCCCACGCTTCAGCTTCCTTATCGTAGCCCTGCTCAAACTTGATTAAAAACTCTTTGTGTTTTGGAATTCTTACCTTCATAACTATATTTCCTTTCAATTAATCAAATTTATTATAATATATAGAAAAATTAATTCAAGTGTATTTTGTGAATTATTGGAAAGCGGCAAAGGATTTTATAAAAATGCTTGACAAACGGAGTTAGGTGTTGTAGTATAATTATGTTATTAAATGTCTTCATTCATTTAATAACCAAAAGGGTTGACGGCTTAGGGGTAGGCTGTCAAGGGAATAATTTTATAAAAGGGTAGGGCAGTATTTGCAAAAGCAATACTGCTCTTTCCCTTTATGCGGACTTTGTCCGCATAGCTGAACAAAGCAAAGCTTTGTTCAATATCACTTTTTACAAAGCAAAAAATATAACATTCGCTTGCGGATATATCACATTTCGTTTAGGCATTCGGGATTCGAACCAAGTAAGGTTTTGCCCGTCCATTTTTCACAAATACTGCGTTAAAGCGCCTTGTAAGGCGCCAGCCTTGCTTCATCGCTTTGCCTTGTCTTTGCAAAAAATGAACAGGGCAAAACTGCGAAGCACCTTAAATTGTATAGTTTGCGTTCATTTTGACGTTTTTTGATGCAGGCATACTGTCGTATGTCAAGACAAAAAGCGACAAAAGGGGCGTTAAATATGCAATTTAAGGCTTGCTTGGTTCGAATCCCGAATGCCTGGCGAAATATTTAACTAACAAGCTCCCCTTGTGCAGGGGAGCTTGTTTTTTTATCTCTTTTTATAAAGAATTAACTCGGGGTTATTGCCCTCGGCTTCATATGTGCAAATTAATATGAAATCCATATTTGCAAGAACGCCGAAGCAGCGCTCACCGCCGAATTCACACTCGAGCTGATTGCCAAGATAGGTTGCGTTATCATCAAGGAATTTTGCTTTAATTCCGCTTGGCAGGGGATATTCAAGGTTAACATATGCCCCAACAAGCGCATTCAGGCTTTCGAGCTTTGGCATACCCTCAATGCCGAGGGCGTTGATTTCATCAATCAGCTGCTTTTTGAATTGCTCAAATTCGTTGCCGTCGGAAAGCTCCTCGTATTTCTTCCAGTAATTGAGGTTGGGCAGCATATTCTTCATATATTCACGTGCCTGCTCCTCGGTGAAACCCTGCTTTTCCATATGGGGAATGCAAACGTTGATTAAATCATCCATATCGCTGTATGTATATGTTCCGTCGGCATAGCACCATTTGCAGTATTCCTCGTTGAGCGAGCCATCGGCATTCCTGCCGATTAATTCATCCTCAAGCGGCATTCCGCAGCATTGGCATATAAGCTTCTGGGGCGAGCCGAGCAGGGTGTTAATCGAAACGTTGAAAAGATTTGAAAGGAGTTTGAGCGTTTCCGTATTCGGAACTGTTTCGCCGTTTTCCCATTTTGAAACTGCCTGACGGCTAACAAAAACCTTTTCGGCAAGCTCCTCCTGGGATAAACCGTTTTTTGTTCTGAGTTCGTATATAACGTCTTTAGTGTTCATATTATCACCTCACAGTAATTATAATATGATTTCGTGTTAATTACAAGCAATCTGCAGTTGCGGAGAATGTGAAACAGGGGACGCTTTCCCTGTCATATTAATACTCAATTCTAAAATAATCCAAGTATTTTTTAAAGCTGTCCTGAGCAGTTAAACAAGTATCAAGCAGATAACCTTTTTCGCTTGACCACTCATGCAGCCCTCTGTAATAGAATATTTTAAGGTCGTCATCAATAATAAAAGGAACAATATTGTTTTTCAAACATTCTTTAAATAAAATCAGCCTGCCAACTCTGCCATTACCGTCCTGAAACGGATGAATTCTTTCAAATTCAACATGGTATGCAATTATATCTTCAAAGGTTATAACCTCTTTTTTGTTGTAGTCTTCAAGCAACGCAGCCATTTTGCTGTGCACTTCTTCAGGCGCAGCCGTTTCCCTGTCGCCAACTTCGTTGGGAAGCTTTTTATAGTCGCCGACTGCAAACCAATCCTTTTTACTGTCGGCAGTTCCTGTTTTCAGAATTAAATGAAGCTCTTTTATCAGATTTTCCGAAAGCGGAGCGGAAGCCTTATCAATTATTTTATCAATACAGCGAAAATGATTGACAGTTTCAATAACATCATCAACATTAACCGCCTTTTCTTCAATGCCTATAGTATTTGTTTCATAGATATACCTTGTTTGGTCGTGAGTAAGTCTGCTGCCTTCCATATGATTTGAATTATATGTCAGCTCTATCTGTATTCTATGATATATACCGCCCTTGATACCCGATTTTTTCTGTTCTTTCAGAGCATATAACAAGGGATTATTCTTGTTTGATTTATTCAGTCTTACAGGCTTTTTTGCATTTTCGGGAATCAACCATGAGCCTTTCTCCTGAACAGCTCCTTCAACTCTTCCGCCGGCGCAATAGTTTCTTACGCTTCTTTCAGACACTTCCCATTTTTTTGCAGCGTCATAAACATTTATATATTTCATATTCATCACCTGATTATATCATAACACATCATCGGCAAAATATCAAACAATATTTGATATTATTTGTGTTTTTTGCCGTAAAAAAGGAATGTTAAAAAGGGCAGTGCAACAAAAATGATTAGAAATGTTGTTGAGGTGTGTAACCGTAATGAAATTTTGATTGTGAAACAGGGGACGGGTCCTTGGCATTACTTAAAAATGCTCAATCAAGGACCCGTCCCCTGAACTATATTGACTGCCA
>CAMYWU010000180.1 GCA_947302895.1 uncultured Clostridia bacterium
GCTTCAACAACCTTCTTTATAAGCTCTATTGTACTTTCATTTTTAAAATTTGAAAAAACAGAAATCTTCATAGCTATTTATCCAATTCACCGTGGGAGCTTTTAACAGTTGACTCAGCATTAACGCTGCTGTCAACAAAAGGCTCCTCACATTTTTTTATATAGATCAAGTATTCAATATTTCCTTCGGGACCTTTAATCGGAGAATAATCAAGTCCTTCAACCGAAAAGCCGTTTTCAAGAGCAAGATTGATTATATTTTCAACAACCTCAAGATGAACGCTTAAATCTCGAACAACGCCTTTTTTTCCAACCTTTTCCTTTCCAGCTTCAAACTGCGGCTTGATAAGGCAAACTGCACAGCCGTCTGAAGCAAGCAGGGTGTTTAATACAGGAAGAATATGTTTAAGCGAAATAAAGGAAACATCAACGCTTGAAAAATCAATTTCATCCTCAACCTGCTGTCTTGTAACATATCTGAAATTCGTTCTTTCAAGATTAACAACTCGCTCATCACATCTGAGCTTCCAGGCAAGCTGACCGTAGCCAACATCAATACTGTACACCTTTTTTGCTCCGTTTTGAAGCATACAATCGGTAAATCCGCCCGTTGATGCGCCAACATCCATACAGATTTTATCCTTAAGCTCAATGGGAAAAGCCTTCATAGCCTTTTCAAGCTTCAAGCCGCCGCGGGAAACATACTTAAGAGAGCTTCCCCGAACCTCAAGCTTATCTTCATCCGAAATCATTATTCCGGCTTTATCGGCTTTTTGATTATTAACATATACCTGACCTGCCATTATTATAGCCTTTGCCTTTTCTCTTGACGGCGCATATCCGCCCTCAAAAACGGCAACGTCAAGTCTGATTTTATTAGCCATTTAGTAATTCTACCTCTTTAACTATTGAATCGCTGTCAAGCTTATAGTGCTTAAGCTGTGATTTAACACTTGCCTGCTTAACAAATTCATCATCAATTGCAATATGAGTGAATTTAGCGTTTATTCCATGTTCCTTAATAATGGCTGCGAAGCATTCGCCAACACCGCCGCTCTTTATTCCCTCTTCTGCAAATAAAATATTTTCAGCATTTCTCAGATGCTCGCAAACGCTTTCATCAATAGGCTTAATCCTGTTAAGCTTTATAAGGAATGCATTATCAAGCTCCTGATATGCTTTATAGCATTGAACAAATTCTCTCGAATAAGTTACTATCGCACATTTAGCGTTTTCATTTCCAAAAATGCTGTAGTTTTCCTTCTGATAGCTATAGCCCTCTGGTTTTTCTCCCTCGCTGCCTCTTGGATATCTTATTGCAACAGCGTTTTTCTCTTTATATGCAGCCTGATATAGCATTGATGAAAGCTCATCAAAATAAGTCGGCGCAAAAACTGTTAGTTTCGGAACGCTCATAAGATATGCGGTATCAAATAAGCCCTGATGGCTTTCTCCGTCCTCACCAACAAAGCCCGCTCTGTCTATTGCAAATATTACCTTCAAATCCTGCATTGCAATATCGTGGATAAGTTGGTCATATGAGCGCTGGAGGAAGGTTGAATAAACAGCAAAAACAGGAAGCAATCCGTTTCTTGCAAGACCTGCACTGAAAGTTACGGCATGCTGCTCCGCAATTCCGACATCAAAAAATCTTTTCGGGTATTTTTCGGCAAACTCAACAAGCCCTGTTCCCGTTGCCATAGCAGCAGTTACTGCACAGAATCTGAAATCCTTATCAGCAAGATTCATCAAAGACTTGCCGAAAACAGAAGAGAATGTTTCGCCTGAATTAATGGGCTCACCTGTGTTAACATCAAATTTGCCGATACCGTGGAATTTTGAAGGGTCTTTTTCCGCAAACTGATAGCCCTTGCCCTTAATTGTGTTTATATGTATCAAAACCGAATGGTTATGAGCCTTTGCAACAGTCAGCGCATCTATAAGAGCATCTAAATCATGGCCGTCAATTGGTCCGTAATATCTGAAGCCCAAATCCTCAAAGAATGTATTCTTATAAACTCTTTTTCTGATTTTGGTATTAACCAAAGTTATAAATGCCGTAAGCTTTGAGCCTATTTTAGGAATCTTTGCAAGAACACGGCTTATTTTTGATTTAAATCTGAAATACTTTGGCGAGGTTCTTATTGTTGTAAGCTCCTTTGCCATTGAGCCAACATTCTTACTTATTGACATATCGTTATCATTGAGAATAACTATTAAATTGCTGTTTTCATGACCTGAGTTATTAAGCGCTTCATAAGCAAGACCGCCTGTCAAAGCGCCGTCGCCGATAACGGCAATAACCTTGCCCTTATCACCCTTAAGCGTTTTTGCCTTTGCAAGACCAATTGCCGAGGAAATGGAGGTTGAGGAATGACCTGAAGAAAAAATATCGTGTTCACTTTCATTCCTTCTTGTAAAACCGCTTATTCCGCCCTCCTGGCGCAAGGAATTAAAACCGTCCTTTCTGCCGGTCAGAAGCTTATGAGTATAGCACTGATGACCAACGTCGAAAACGATCTGATCGTTAGGTGAATTGAAAACCTTATGCAGCGCAACAGTTAATTCAACAACGCCGAGATTTGAAGCAAGATGACCGCCCGTTTTGGAAACGGAATCAATCATATACTCCCTGATTTCTGCACAAAGGCTTTCAAGCTCGTCCATATTAAGTTTTTTGATATCTTTCGGAGAATTAATTCCGTTTAGATAATTCATAAACTCAACTCTTTTCAATCGCTATGGGTAAAATCAATTATTTCTTGAAACAAGATAATCTGAAAGCAGAATAATAAAATCCTTATTCTTGAAGATTTCAAGCTGCTTCAGAGCGGATTGTGTTAGCTTTTTAACATCCTTTTCGGCTTTCTTTTCGCCAACAAGGGTTACATATGTTGTTTTATCATTTTTAGCGTCTGAGCCAACGGGTTTTCCGAGTTCTTCCTCGTCGCCCTCAATATCAAGCAAATCATCCTTAATCTGAAAAGCAATACCGAGATAATACGCATATCTTGATGCAGCTTCAATCTGCTTGCTGTCTGCTCCGGCTGCAATACATCCCAATATGCAGGCTGCCGAAATAAGAGCGCCTGTTTTAAGCTTATGTATTGTCAGAATATCGGTTACAGACGCTTCAATGTTTTCATATCTCAAATCGAGAGCCTGACCGCCTATCATACCGCCTACACCTGCATTCTGAGCAAGCAGACTTACTGCCTTAACCTTTTTATCGTCGCTTAAATCGCTGTCTGCAATAAGTTCAAATGCGTGGGTTAAGAGAGCATCTCCTGCAAGAAGAGCGGTTGCCTGACCGAAAACAATATGACAGGAGGGATTTCCCCTTCTCATATCGTCATCATCCATACAGGGTAAATCATCATGAATTAATGAATAGGTGTGAATATATTCAATAGCGCAAGCAAGCGGAATTGCATCCCTGTAGTCGCCGCCGCACATTTTGCAGAATTCAAGCACGAGTATCGGGCGCAAACGCTTTCCGCCGTTTATAAGAGAATATCTCATTGCTCGAACAACATCTCTCTGAACCTCATCATTTTCGGGAAGATTAGTGATGATGGCTTCATTGATGATATTAAGATATTCATTCATCGTCTTTTTCATATCGGGTGTATACATAAACGCTACTCCTTTTCAATCTCTGTTATTTTCTGCTTTGCCTCGTTGAGTTTTTTAGTGCAAAAAGCAGTAAGCGCCG
>CAMYWU010000181.1 GCA_947302895.1 uncultured Clostridia bacterium
TTCAGGAGCGATTAACCCACGATATTGCAGATTTCTTAAACGATAATCTTTCTCCCCGCGGTGTTGCCGTTATTATTGAGGCGGAGCATATGTGTATGTCAATAAGGGGCGCAAAGTCGTTTGGCGCTATAACCCAGACCTCAGCTCTCAGGGGAATTATGAAAAACGATGCAAGGTCAAGAGCAGAGGTTCTTGCTCTGTTGAACAAATAATATGATTTTTAAATGCAAAAATAAAGAAATTGAATATGGCAATAAAACGCTTTTAATGGGAATAGTTAACGTAACTCCAGATTCTTTTTCGGACGGCGGAAGCTATTTTACTCCCGAAAGCGCTGTTAACCACGCCCTTGAGCTTATCAGCGACGGAGCTGATATTATTGACTTGGGCGCTCAGTCAACACGTCCCGGATATGAGGAAATCTCACCCGAGGAGGAATGGAAACGGCTTGAAGGGGTTTTATCAGAATTACGCAAAAAAACGGATATTTTAGTTTCTGTTGACACATATTTCCCCTATGTTGCCGAAAAAGCGCTTGAAAACGGCGCAGATATCATTAATGATGTTTCGGGCAGGGTAGAACCCGAAATGGCGCAAATCATCAAAAAAACGGGCGCAGGCTGGGTTATAATGCATAGCGGCGAGGGCTCTGTTGATGAAGTTGGAGCGTTTTTTAAAGCTTCTGCTGAAAAATGCGAAGCGCTTGGAATTCCAAAAGAACAGCTTTGTTTTGATATGGGAATCGGTTTCGGCAAGAGCTATGAACAGAATTTAGAGCTAATTGCGAATATCAGCGAATATAAATTAGAGGGATATCCTCTTTTAATCGGGCTCAGCAGAAAAAGAGTTATCGGAACCGCAAGCGCTCAGAGCGACCCTAAGCAGAGAATCTATGGAAATATTGCAGCGCATACAGCCGCTGTTTTCGGCTCAGCCGATATTATTCGTCTCCACGATGTAAAAAACGAAAAGCAGGGCATTAAAACCGCCGAGGAGATTAAAAAATGGATAAGATAACAATTAAAAATCTTAAGCTCTTTGCTTTTCACGGCGTTAATCCCGAGGAAAAGGAAAACGGCCAGAGCTTTTATCTTGATATTGATTATTATCTCAATATGCAAAGAGCCTGCCAGAGCGACAGTATTGATGATACTGTGAGCTACGCAAAGGTTGTTAAAACCGTTCGTGCGGCGTTCACAAAAACCTCATATGATTTAATTGAAAGAGCCGCTCAGGCTCTCGCAGACGCAATTTTAGACAGCTTTGAGAGCATATACAGGGTTGAAATAACTCTTAAAAAGCCCGAAGCGCCTGTTAAAGCGGAATTTGATTATATGGCGGTAACTATCATAAGAGAAAGGTAATAAGGAAAGGATTAATTATGCACTATATTATTTCAATTGGAACAAACCTTGGCAACAGAAAACAAAATATTGAAAAAGCAATAGATGCAATTAATAACCTACCGTATACAGATGTTATAAAGGCCTCTTCAATTTATGAAACCGAACCCGTTGATTATCTCAGACAGGATAATTTCTACAATATTGTTTTAGAGGTTAAATCCCAGTTTGAGCCCAATGAAATGCTTGGCATATGCCTCGGAATTGAATCGGGACTCGGAAGGATAAGAGGAATTAAAAGCGGACCGAGAATAATCGACCTCGATTTGATTTTTGCCGAGGACAAGAAGATAAACACAAAAAATCTTATTGTTCCTCATCCGAGATATAAGGAAAGAAATTTTGTTTTAACTCCGCTGCTTGAAATTCATCCCGAAGGCGAATTTTACGGAAAAAATTTCCAAAAATACATAGAAAACGTTCAAGGTCAGAAAATTGAAATTGTTGATAAAATAATGGTTTAACTTCAATATATTTTCAAAAATAATAAAAGCTCCTTTGCAAACAATAATATTGCCGAAAGGCAATTTGCAAAGGAGTTTTTATTTATGAAAATCAATACAACGAAAAACATAATGAAGGGAATCGGCGCAACCCTTGCCGTTTGCTCGGCGGTAACAATGATGGCAAGCGCAAAATCGGGCGGGACCACCGCAAAGAAAACGATGAAAAAAACGGTTAACAAGGTTGCAGATGTTGTGGATACAATTTCTTCATTTATGTAAAAGGGCTACGAAAGCCCTTTTTTATTTGCCATTGTTTTTTTAGTGTGATATAATTAATAAAAAAACAGAGGTTTAAAGTATGAATACGGATAAAAATAACGGCTCAGCTTTTCTTTATATGATGAAAACCAAGCAGGAGCAGCAAATAAATAATTCGGATAACGAAAAAACGATGATGACGGAAACCAGAATATATGTTGGTTTGAACGACGCCGAAACAAAAAAGCAGATATACGAAACTAAAAAATATCTATCGCTGTTAAAAAATGTTTGCAAAAGCTATAATGTTGCGTTTTCGGTAGAGGTTGAGGAAGGCGGTTATTTTCATAATAACGGGGAATATACCGAGGAAACCTCTCTTGTTCTGATTTTGATAGACGCCGATAAAGAAGTTGTAAAAGAAATAGCAAACGACCTTTGCACCTTTTTTAATCAGGAATCCGTTTTAATAACTGAAAACAATATAAAAGGATACTTCATAGGAAAAGAAGAATTGCTTTAAATAAAAAATTTGGCTCATTCAATTGAATGAGCCAATCATTTTTTTAGTTATTAGTCGAATGCGTGGCCCTTTGAGCCGAATACAACGTCAATCTTGTGTGCAACAACCTCTTCAATGAGATTTCTTGCAGGAGTGAGATACTGACGTGGGTCGAAGTGGGTCGGGTTCTCGGTAAGGTGCTTTCTTAAAGCAGCGGTCATTGCGATTCTGATATCGGAGTCAACGTTAACCTTACAAACTGCCATAGAAGCTGCCTGGCGGAGCATATCCTCGGGAATGCCGATAGCATCGGGCATTGAGCCGCCGAATTCGTTAATCATCTTGATATGGTCCTGATTAACAGAGCTTGCGCCGTGAAGAACAATCGGGAAATCGGGAAGCTGCTTGCCAACCTCTTCAAGAATATCAAAGCGAAGCTGGGGCTTCTGGCCTGGCTTAAACTTATAAGCGCCGTGGCTTGTTCCGATTGCGATAGCAAGTGAGTCAACACCTGTTCTTGTTGCAAAATCATAAACCTCTTCAGGTCTTGTGTATGATTCGTTTCCTGCTTCAACAACAACATCATCCTCAACGCCTGCGAGTGTTCCGAGCTCACCCTCAACAACAACGCCATGAGCGTGGGCATATTCAACAACCTGCTTTGTTAGCTTGATATTCTCCTCATAGGGAAGTGAAGAACCGTCGATCATAACTGATGTGAAACCGCCGTCAATACAGCTTTTGCAGGTTTCAAAGTCGGGGCCGTGGTCGAGATGAAGAGCAATAGGAAGTCCTGTTTCCTCTGCAGCAGCCTTAACCATTGCAACAAGATAGCCGTGGGAAGCATATTTTCTTGCGCCTGCTGAGCACTGAAGAATAACGGGAGCTTCAAGCTTCTGAGCAGCACGGGTAATTCCCTGAACAATCTCCATATTGTTTACGTTGAAAGCGCCGATGGCATAGCCGCCGTCGTAAGCCTTTTTAAACATTTCTTTTGTTGTAACAAGTGGCATATATTTACCCTCCTAATATTTATTACTTAAGCATTATACTATATTATATAGGTTAATGCAAGAAAAAT
>CAMYWU010000182.1 GCA_947302895.1 uncultured Clostridia bacterium
CTGCCTGATATAATAAAAAATGCAAAATATTATGAATTCGGCGACAACAAAAACGAACAAGCCTTCAAAACTTATTGGGAGAAGGTTAAGGGCAAAAAGCTATGACGAGAAAAGAGAGAACATTAAACGCAATAGAGATTTTGAAAAAAGAATATCCCGAGGCAATTTGTTCTCTTAATGCCTCAAATCCCTTTGAGCTTCTTGTTGCAACAAGGCTTTCCGCCCAGTGCACTGACGCAAGGGTCAATCTTGTTACCCCTGCGCTTTTTGAAAAGTATAAAACGCTTGATGATTATGCAAATGCAAAGCTTTCCGATGTTGAGGAAATAATAAAATCCTGCGGCTTTTATAAAAACAAGGCGGAGTCGATTATCGGAATGGCGCAGAAAATCAGGGATGATTTCGGCGGCGAGGTTCCCGATAATATTGAGGATTTAATAACCCTTCCCGGAGTCGGAAGAAAAACGGCAAATCTTATTGTCGGCGATGTTTACGGCAAGGAATCCATTGTTGTTGATACCCATATGATAAGGATTTCAAACCGTATCGGGCTTGTTGATATTAAGGAGCCCGAAAAAATCGAAAGAGAGCTTAAAAAGGTTGTTCCCAAGGATGAGGGAAGCGCCTTTTGCCATAGAATAGTTCTTTTCGGAAGGGATATATGTTCGGCGAGAAGTCCGAAATGCGATGGTTGTCCGATGGCGGATAATTGTAAGAAGGTTGGAATAAAATAATGAAACATTTTAAAAGGGTTTCAATTTTAATAATGTGTCTGGTGGTTGCTTTTTCTTCAGCGGCTATGCCTTTTTATGCGTTTGCTGCTGAAACGGGGGAGCATACTATTGAGTGCGCTTTGCACAGAAATCCTTTTTATGAGGGCAGAGATATTTCAACTGCTTCGTTAAACGGAGCTTCTCAGGTGGCTTCTTCGGTTTCAAAGGCTTATAATTCCCATACCTATTATTCCGAGGGGAAACAGCTTTACAAAACTATTTGCGATAATCTTGAAAAGCGAAACACCTCTTTTAAGATATACTTTCTTTCAAACAGCTATATTTATAACAAAAACCAGATAGAAACGGTTATTGATAAGCTGTTTAAAGGTGCGAGCGATGATTCGGTTTCCGTTAGCAGTACGGATGGCGACTATGTAAGATGGGCTGTTTCAAGATATGGCGCAAGCACTCCCGATAAGCCCGACGCTCGTGCAAACGGATATTATTACTATACCTTAAACGCAGTTTTTGAATACTACGATACGGCTGATGAGGAAGCAAAGGTTGATAAGGTTGTAAACGATTTTGTTTCGGGCATTAATACAAATACTATGACCGATTATGAAATCATTAAAAAAATACATGATTTCATCTGCTCAAAAACAACCTACGACAATACAGCGGCAAATAATTTTGAAAAATATATAAATTATGATATGAAAGCATATGCGTATTTAAGATATGCATATTCGCCCTACGGAGCGCTTGTTAAGGGCAGCAGCGTTTGCCAGGGATATGCGCTTGCGTTTTACAGGCTTTGCAAGGAGCTTGGCTACAGCGTTAGATTTGTGTCCTCCCTTGAGCATGCCTGGAATATAGTTGGTCTTGACGGCAAATACTATTTTGTTGATGCAACCTGGGATGATAACTATTTTGACGGCGGTAAGCCCGAAAGCGCCTACACATATTTTCTTGTGAACTACGCTGATTTAAGGGCAAATGATAAGAAAAGACTTCGTGAAGAGCTGGAGCTCCACTATTTAGAGGACTGCTACGATACCGAGTATTTCTGGGAAAACTACCGTGAGTTTCTGGATGAAAACAGCTATGATGCTGAAAACAAGAGCTTGATTTCCCAGAGCATTGTTGCACTATCGGGCAATAGCTTCACATATACGGGGGGCGCAATTAAGCCTTCTGTAAAAATAACCTCATCGGGCGAACCCGAGAGCTATACGCTTTCTTATTCAAATAATGTAAATACGGGACGTGCTGTTTTGAATATCCTTTCAGGCGAAAATTCACGTCCTTTATGCCAGAGATGCTTTGTTATTATTCCAAAGAAAATGGGCTCGCTCTCCCTTGCCGATTCCGGAAGGGCAACGGATTCTCTGACTGTTAAATGGAACAAAGCTGCGGGAGCCATAACGGGCTACAGGCTTGAAATATATAAGGACGGCAAATGGAGTTTTTTCAAAAATCTTTCCGCTTCTTCAACAAGCTGCAAGGTTACCTCTCTTAAGCCTTCAACTCAGTATATGCTTAGAATAAGAAGCTATAAAACCGTTGATAAAAAGACTTATTTTGGCGCATACAGCAACAACTACAGCAATGCAACAAAGCCGAAGAACCCTGCCGCTTCCTCGATTTCAAGTAAGTCGAGAAAAATAACATTCAAGTGGAAAAAGGTTTCCTGTTCGGGCTATGAAATTCAGTACGGAATTAAGAATTCTAAGGCAAAGCCTGTAACGAAAACCGTTTCGGCTTCATCGGCAAGCAAAACAATTTCTAAGCTCAAAAAGGGAAAAACATATTATTTCAGGGTTCGTGCATATAAAACATATACCAATTCTTCGGGTCAGAAGGCTAAATGCTATTCGGCTTGGAGCTCCAAAAAGAGCATTAAATGCAAGTGATTGACTTGAAATATTATATAAACAATGTTAATATAATGAAAATTTAATAGGCATTAGAGATTTAAATCGCTAACGCCTAAGGGGGGCAGATGAATGAGAAACTACGAAAACAAATTTTCAAAAGAGGGATTAACCTTTGATGATGTTTTGCTGATCCCTGCAAAATCGGATGTAACGCCCGACGGCGTTGACCTCCACACGAGGCTCACAAACAAAATCACTCTGAATATTCCTCTTATGACTGCGGCTATGGATACCGTAACCGAATCCCAGATGGCAATTGCAATTGCAAGAGAGGGCGGAATAGGCGTTATCCATAAAAATATGACCATCGAGGAACAGGCAACCGAGGTTGATAAGGTTAAGAGAAGCGAAAACGGCGTTATTGCCAATCCGTTTTATCTCTCACCCGATAATACCGTATCCGATGCCGAACAGCTTATGGGCAAATACCATATCAGCGGTGTTCCGATATGCAACGATGATAAAACCCTTGTTGGTATTCTCACCAATCGTGATTTGCGCTTCTTAACTGATTTCAGCATTAAGATTAGCGAGGTTATGACCCCTAAAGAAAGACTTGTAACAGGCAGAGCGGGAACAACTCTTGAAGAGGCAAAAGCCGTTTTAATGAAATCAAAGGTTGAAAAGCTCCCCCTTATCGATGATTCAGGCAAGCTCACAGGTCTTGTTACAATCAAGGATATTGAAAAGGCTGTTCAATTCCCGAACACAGCAAGGTATAAAAACGACCGCCTTCTTTGCGCAGCGGCTCTCGGCGTTACAAACGATATTCTCGACAGAGCCCGTGCGCTTTATGAAGCAGGAGTTGACGCTTTTGTTCTCGACTCCGCTCACGGACATTCAAAAAACATTATTGAAAATATTTCAAAGGTTAAAAATGCCTTCCCCGATATTGAGCTTATCGCAGGAAACATTGCAACTGCGGCAGCAACCGAGGAGCTTATCAATGCGGGTGCGGATGCTGTTAAAGCAGATGACGGGCGCGCAGGCAGACAGTCTT
>CAMYWU010000183.1 GCA_947302895.1 uncultured Clostridia bacterium
CGAAAAGGAAGTTAAAATGAAGCCCGGCGACACAAAGGAGCTTTCTGTCAGCCTTACTCCGACAAATCCGTTTTCAAAATACGTAAGCTGGTCCTCGGATAACGAGAGCATTGTTCGTTTGGTTGAGGATACAAGGGAACTTAGCTGTGATGTTGAAGCGGTAAGCGAGGGAAGCGCAACAATAACTATTTCGGCAATGGGAGCAGGAAATGCGCTCATCAGCGAAACAATAACCATAACCGTTATTGATGCTGATAAGCTTGTAAGACCAACCCAAACAACAGATTACGGCGAATACTATGTTACTGCAAATGATTTTCTCAGTCTCAGAAATGGCCCCTCAACCGATTATAACGAGGTTATGCGCCTGAGCAGGAATGAGATTGTTCGAGTTTACGAAAAGCAAAGCGATGAAAAGGGCGACTACTGGTTCTATGTTTACTACCAAGGAAACGAGGGCTGGGCGCTCGGAAGATTCCTGGAAGAATACCATATTGATGATTAAAACATAAATAAGACTATGATTTAAAAAAACTGAGGAAAACCCATGTATAAAATTGTAGCTTGTGATGATAACCCTGAAGTAACAACATATCTCAGGTCGGTTATCGAAGAAAACTATTATCCCGAAGTAAATTTCATAGCTTTTTCATCCAAATTTGACCTTATAGATTATACTTGCGAAACGGTCAAGGGAAATGTTGATATCCTTATGATTGATATAAATCTGGGAGAGGATAACGGAATTGAGGCGGCAGAGCTTATTAAGCAGCGATATCCGCATATAAAGGTTATTTTCGTTACGGGTTATATCATCTACGCAAAGGATATTTTTGAAGCTGAGCCCTGCTTTTTCCTTGTTAAACCGATTGAAGAAACAAGGCTAATTCAGGCGGTTGATAAAGCGATTGCGCTCATACAGGAGGAAAGGCAGCGCTGTATTTCGGTTGTTACAAGAGGCGAAATCAGAAATCTTCAGCTATCCCAGATAAGATTTATTGAAAACCGAAACAGA
The DNA here is from genome assembly GCA_947302895.1 of uncultured Clostridia bacterium. Classification (GTDB taxonomy): domain Bacteria; phylum Bacillota; class Clostridia; order Oscillospirales; family Acutalibacteraceae; genus Eubacterium_R. The sequence goes on from CAMYWU010000183.1 coordinate 1,016, forward strand.
ACCTTGATTATTCGTGAGAAAAATCTTGATTTTGAGGTTCATATGAAGCTAAACAAATTTGAAGAGCAGCTTCCCGAAAACTTTTTCCGTTGCCACCAGTCGTATATCGTTAATCTCGATCATATCAGAGAGCTTACAAACGACGGAGCGCTTCTCTATAGCGGAGAGCTTGTTCCTGTAAGCAGGTCGAAATATGCTGATATGAAAAAGGCGTTTTTAAAATATTTAGGTCAGAAACTTTAGTAAAAGGGCAGAGCAGGTCAAAGCCGAAGCATTAAAATTCATTATATAAGCAAATTCGGCGTTTTTCCTGCATAAGATAAGGATTGCTTTATGAAGAAATGTTTTCAATTGTTTTTAAAAGCACTGTTAATTTCAATACCTGCTGTTTTTGCAATAGCTGCCTGTGTTACCGCTATTATTTTGGCATCAAAAAACATAATTGATAATGCGTGGGCGCTTTCAATTGCGCTGGGAATTAACAGCCTTGTTTTAGTATTCTATATCGTTTTGGTTTTCAAAATGAAGGAAAGAGCTATAAGAAACGAGCTGCGTACTATTCAGAATGAAACTCAGCTGGTAAAGGAATATTATTCATATATTGATTCAAAGATAGATGAGCTTGATAAGCTTCGCCACGAAATGAGAAACTGCGTTTCCGTTGTTGGCTACGGAGGACTGGAAAAAGAGGACATTTTCGATCTTACCCAGGAACTTGAAAGAAGGGCGGAGGATATAATTGATAAGCGATATTGTGAAAACAGAATTATCAATATCATTATCAATAAGGAAGCTCAGGAGGCTGAAAAACAGGGCATAGAATTTGATTGTTCCGTTGCCATCCCCAAGGATATTGCAATTGATGATTATGATTTGTGCAGCTGCGTTTTCAATCTTCTTGATAATGCTATTTATGCAAATACTTTTGGAAGCTTTGACAATAAACGGTTTATTGATTTTAAAGCAAGCGTTTTGAGCGGATTTTTGATTATCAAGCAAAAGAATTCATCATTTATAGATTTATTGATAGATTCAAAGGGAAATATAGTAACCTCTAAAAAAGACGAGGGCCATGGGCTCGGTCTTAAAATAATTAAGGATATTTGTGAAAAATATAACGGCTATTGTGAGTTTGAGCAAAAGGACGGAGTTTTCTATTCAACACTTGGCTTACATGTTGAAAAACAGGCGTAGATTTAGTTATTTACTATATTAAATTCTGTAAATTATACCAAATATGACAAATCACAGCCCGAATTTGCATTTTTTTACAATTAATAATTTAAAACTGATATAATTACGATGTTTTATTGTGCTACCGGAGAGGGGGTGTGAAATTGAGAATTATCTCTGATAAGTCAAAAAACACAGTTAGTGTTTTTGTTGAGCGCAGTGCAGATACAGTTAAAGAAAATGTCTGGAATGAACTGCTTTGCAGCGAAGAGTTTTTTGACTTTGATTGCAATATTTCATTAACCCCTGAAGAACTCAGAATAACCCTTTCGTTAAGAAACGGCGCTTTGATTTCAAATTGTGCAAATCAAATGAGTGCAGAAGATGCGCTTAAGTGTTTATCCGATTTTGCAAGCTTTGTTTTCTGTGAGGAAAACAATAAAGAATACATTCTCGGTGCAAATAATATTTTCTTTGACGGAGAAAAGCTTAGGTTTATTAAAGCAATCGCTCCGATTGAGCAAAGCAGGATAGCAACGGTTAAATTCTTTATCAACAGCGTGATTACTGATAATCCGAATATAACTTCCGATATTGCCCAGGCTTTAATCAATGCCTGCGAGAGCGAAGAGCAGATGCCCGATGCGCTGATTGGCGAAATTGAACGTCTTTCAAATCCTGTATCAGAAAATACGCAAGAGGCTGAAAGCATTGATTCACAAGAAGCAATTCCTGAATCAGAAGAAATAATCAATGAGGAAAGAGTTCTTCCTGAGCCTACAACCGAAAACATTTCGCAGATGGCTAAAAAGCTTGAAAACGAAGATGATTCGGGCGAACCTGTAGCACAAGAGGAACAAGCTGCCCAGACTTCAAAGATTATGTTTTGTCCTTCATGCGGTTCGGAGTATTCCGAGGAGTTGGTTTTCTGTATTAAATGCGGAGAGATGTTACAGCCCAAAGAGGTTCCATCAGAAACTGCCGGGGAGCCTGTAAATGAAGAAAACACAACCGAATCGGTATCAGGGGCGCATATAATCAGCGAAGCTGCTGAGTCCCCGGCTGTATCGGAGCCTTCGGGCGGAATGTTTGGCGAAACAACGCTTCTTGGCTTTACCAATTTTGGCGAAACCTCAATTCTCGGCGGCGGTATGAATGCTTCCTACGATATGCCGAATCTTATCAGAGCTTCAACCGATGAAAAGATTTTTATTACCAAAAGGAATTTCTTAATCGGTAAGAGCAGAGAGAAAGCCGATTATGCTGTTGCAAATAATAATGCAATCAGCCGAGTTCATGCCGAGATCATAGTTTCGGGAAATGAGTACTATATCTTTGATAAAGGCTCAACAAACCATACATATGTTAATAATGTTATGGTAAATCAGGATTCATCCGTTCAAATTTTTGAAGGTGATGAAATAAAATTAGCAGATGAAGTGTTCACCTTCAAGCTGCAATAAAAA
>CAMYWU010000184.1 GCA_947302895.1 uncultured Clostridia bacterium
TACAATCGAGGATAAATCAACGGTTGATATCAAAACAATTCCGACTCCCGATTTCGATTGGGATACAAAGGGCAAAACCTGCAAGCAGTATCTTAAAGACCTTTTTGATAATATGATTCTCAATATGCTCGGCGATATGGAAAAAGACCCCGAGCGGGTTATGAGGAAGCTCGGAATGGGCGATAATAAAAAGATGAAGCCGATTATCAGACTTGTCGGAAAGAGACTCAACAGGGTTACCGTTGGCCATCTTGCAAGAATCCTCTGGATAAAATGCGATAAGAGCATAAGAAAAATCAAGCTCAAGGATTTTGCTGCAGAGCTTGTTCGCCAGGTTTTTGAAGGAAACCAGAATATCAAAGAGGGAACGCCCAAGGGCGATGTTTTCCTTAAATTCATTAAGCGCTTCAGATTTGCTTTGAAGAAAATCAAAGCAAACGGCTACGACGGAAAGCCCGTTGATGTTTATGAGGCTCTTAAAAACTCCGCAGGAAATTATGATATAGATGATTATAATGCGGTACTGAAGTTTTGATTTGCAGGGAATTGCCCTGCAAATCAAAACTTCGTGGCTCGTGGTTCGTGGCTCGTGGCTCGTGATGCGTTGGAGCTATCTTTTTTCTGACCACGAATCACTGAACACGGAACACGAAATTGATAATTATCGTTGAGACGATAATTATCAATTTGAATAATACTTCTATTTCGGCAGATAATAGCCCTATGAATGATTTGTTTTACAGGCTGAAAAATCTGCCGATTTATTTATGTACTGCGTTTGCCTTCTGTGCGGCGTTGCTTATTTTGATAAATACAATTTCACTGTTTGGCTTTGATGAGCTGTATAGCGGAGTGAGCGCCGCTGCGCCTGTTTTGTTTTCCTGCGCCTCAGCACTGCTGATGTGTCATTATTCCTGCAAAAGCTTTAAAAAGGCGCTTGCAGCAGGCTTTTTCATTCTTGCATATGATGCGGTTTTGTTTTCGCTTTGCTCGGCGCATATCAGCTTTGTTTTCGGTATTATTCTTTCGCTTTTCTTCTCATATATTGCAAAGCGTTTTCCGATTTATCAGTGCTTTTTAATCTGCATTTTTACCGTTCTTGTTCTTTCGCTTTCAGCAGGTTTATCGTATGAATATCTTTATTCCGTTCTCAAAAAACTGTGCGGAATCCTTAAGGGCAGGGGAGCGCTTTTCGGCGCTGTTAACAACCTCTATTCGCTTCTTTTTTCAAACAATCTTTCCTCGCTGTTTTTTCATAAGGACTATTCGGGAACGGCGTTTTCGGGTGGCAGAATTATCAGCGGAGTTCTTGATATTTTTGAAGCTCAGGGCGTTGCGGGAACAAATGCTTCAAAATACCTTTCGGGGAAATTTATTGTTAATATTTTTGTATGTTCGGCTTTGTTTTTGCTTATAAATAAACGCCTTGATAAAAACGAAAAAACAGCTCTTTTCATATGCTTTTTGCTTGCTGTTCTTTTTGGCGATATAAGGCTGTTTTCTCTGTTTTTGCTTATATATAATCCGATTATGTATCTCGGCTTTTTGCTGATAACTGCCGTTTCTTATTTTTCGGCGTATCTGCTTGATATCCAGCTTGTTTATTTCAAAGAGGGCGGAATTTTTGAGCTTATAAAATACAGGGATAAGGTTTTTCATTCTTGCAGGATTTGTTATTGCAGTTCTGACCTATTTCTTTGAAAAAATTATCCTTTCAAAATATGATTTCCAGAGCAGGAAAATACTTCCCTATGATGTTAAAAAAATAGTAAATGCTCTTGGCGGAAATGAGAATATTGAAAGAATAAACGGCGAAAGGGTTGAACTGAAAAATCCAAATCTTATTGATATTCTCAGGCTTGATTGTGATATTAGAGGAAATAATGCCTATCTCAATTATGATGATTTAATTCTGTTAAATAAATATTATCTATGATTGTCATTATTTTTTATATGTTATAGTAACTTGATTTTTAAGTCTTAAAGTATTATAATATACTTTGGGACTTTTTATATTTAACGGAGGTGATGATTAATGGCGATAGCAACCTTTAAAAGATACGAAAAAAAGTATCTCATAACAAAGGAAAAGCTTGATAAGATCATGCCGACGCTGCTTGAATATATGGAGCTCGACCCATATTGCATAGGCGGCAAGGAATACAGAATATACAGCATATATTATGATACCGAAAATCATGATATCATTCGTCAGAATTCATCAAAGCCCTTTTACAAAGAAAAAATGCGAATTCGCTCCTACTATGATAAAACCGACCCCGAAGATAAGGTTTTTATGGAGATTAAAAAGAAAAGCGACGGAGTTGGCAACAAGCGGCGAATAAAGATTAAAATTAAGGAAATTGAGCCCTTTGTTAAAGAGGGAATACTCCCCGAAACAAAGGACTATCTTTCAACTCAGGTTGCAAAGGAGCTGAAATATTTCTTATCAAAAAACAAGGTTGCGCCTGCGCTTTATGTTCAGTACGACCGCCTTGCAATGTTTGGCAAGGAGGATAAGGAATTCAGAATGACCTTCGACCGCAATCTGAGAACAAGGAGGAGCAATTTCACTCTTGGCGAAAGCGATGAGGATGAAATGCTTCTTCCCCCCGATACATATATTATGGAAATCAAAATACTCGGGGCAATGCCTCTCTGGCTGACAAGGCTGCTCAGTGAAAATGAGCTTTACAGCAGAGGTTTTTCAAAATACGGCGCTGTATATAAGCGCGATGCAAAAGAACGTAATTTAAAATATGCATTTGAGGAGGACTAAAAATGAACGATTTTATGTATGCATTAACAAGCGGTGATTACGCAAGGGAAATCACCTGGCAAAACGTTTTAACCGTTGTTTTATCAGCGGCGGCAATCGGACTTGCAATAAGCCTTGTATATCTTTTCACCCACAAAAAAGAGGGATATTCACAGGCGTTTTGCGTTTCGCTTATTCTGCTTGCTCCGATAGTTGGTATGGTAATTTTTGTTATTGGTAATAATGTTGCAACTGCATTCTCGCTTGCAGGTGCGTTTGCGCTTGTTCGTTTCAGAAGTGCGCCTGGCGACCCGAAGGATATCGCATTTGTTTTCCTCAGTGTAACAATGGGCTTAACCTGCGGTCTTGGCTATTGGATTTGGGGCGCATTTGCAACAGCTCTTCTCATAGTTATTATCCTTATACTTCATTTCACAAATTATGCAGGCAAGCATAAAGAGGTTTGCGAGCTTAAAATAACAGTTCCCGAAACTCTCAACTATGTTGGCGCATTTGATGAAACACTTAAAAAGTATACCTCAACATATAAGATGAAGAGAGTTAAGAGCGTTGATTTCGGCGCACTCTTCGAGATTACTTTCAGCGTAACACTTAAGGACCCGGGACAGATCAGAGAAATGCTTGATGAATTAAGAGCTATGAACGGCAATCTTAAGATTATGCTTTCAACAGAGGAAAGCGCAGTAAGAAGCTTCCACTTCCAATAAAATCAACAAACCTTTTTGCCTCCCTTGTGTAAAGTTATTCCCCTGTCAGGGGAAATGTCCGCTTGCGGACAAAAGGGTTCACAAAGGTGGATGCCGTTAGGCAGACAGAGGGATTGTATAATAAAATACAAACTATTAAGGTGCTCAAATGAAAAAAGAAAAAAT
>CAMYWU010000185.1 GCA_947302895.1 uncultured Clostridia bacterium
ACTATGATCTGTCTGTTTCCGTGGACGAGTTCCGCCGCCGGTGGCAGGGACACGGACGGGAGATCTGCCAGGTCTCTCTGCCCCAGGCGCTGGTCTGCTTCCTTGAGGGCGAGAGCTACGAGGACGTGATCCGCAGCTGCATCTCCATCGGCGGGGACAGCGACACCATCGCCGCCATCGCCGGAGGTGTCGCGGAGGCATATTACGGCATTCCTGAGGATATCCGGGGTCAGATGTGGGAGTATCTCCCGCCGGTGCTCGCCAAGGTCTGCAGAGACTTTGACGCCTGGGTAAAAGCCTTTAAAGGTAAAAAGCTAAACCCCGACGGTGTAAGCGGTGTTCAGTGCGTGGACCTTATTAAACATTATTGCAGAAATGTTATAGGTTTACCGAAAAAGTATTCCGACTCATGGGGCAATGCGATAGACTGGTATAAAGATTTCAGCAAAAAGCCCTGGCTTACCGAAAACTTTAAAAAAATCCCCTATGAAAAGGGAATGAAGATTAAAAAAGGGGATATCGGAGTATTTTCAAGCGCTTCCCCATATGGTCATATTGTTGTTTGCACGGGCAAATATGATAAAAATGCCTTTGAAGCGTATGACCAGAATTATAACGGAACTCATTCGGGTATGACAAAGAGAAGCTTTGCATATTCGGGCAAAAGAACTCTGCTCGGAGTTCTCAGACCTAAGGACAGAATAAATATTGCTTCACCGCCAAAGGTTAAAACAGGCACATACAAGCTAACTAATGTTAGAGGTATTTATAAAGGCTATGGCGCATCATCCGGCAGAAAAAAGGTTAAGGATATAACCGAGGATGCAAAGAAGCATGCAACAAGCAAAAAAGAAAACGCCGAAGCGTTTTTGTTTGCAGGAACTGCAGTTACAATCAGGGAAACAAGATTGCTTGCATCAGGCAATCTCTGGGCGAAAATCCCCAGCGGATATATCTGCATATGGGAGGAAGACCTTAATAAGAAATTTGTTGCATAATAAAAGGCAGGGGTTCTCATCCCTTGCTGCTTAAAACAAAAAAACACCCAAAAGGGCAATGTCATTAACTTAATGACATTGCCCAAAAGGGTGTTTTTGTTTTGGCGGAGAGCAAGGGATTCGAACCCTCGAGTAGGCTTTGACCCACTACACGATTTCCAATCGTGCTCCTTCGGCCAGCTCGGACAACTCTCCAAATATCATTAACAACAGATGATATTATACATTATAGTTTTTATAATTGCAAGAATAATTTTTGATTTGGCTTATTATTATCAAAAACTCTTGTGTTTGTTTTAAAATTATGCTAATATAAAGTGAATTATATTAATCTGTTATAAAACATAGAGGTTTGAAGTTGCGAAATGGCTACTAAGAAGGAACCAAATAAGGTACCAAAAAAATCCAAATATTTAAGAGATCCAAACGAAAAAAGAAGCAAGTATCTCCGTGATGATAAGGAAAAAAAGTCAAAGTATATCAGGGGCGAAAACGAGGCTAAGGAACACCATTTTATTCTTGCTAAGAATATCAGAAACAATGAGCCCGAAGAGGATAGCATTGATATAATTGATAAATTGCTTGAAACTGATGAGCGCAAGGATAAGGCGCTTGACCCCCAGGTTATGGATATGCTTCTTGACGGTATTTCCGCCAAGGAGGAAAATAATATTCCCGGGGATTTAGGCATTGATAATATTGAAAAGACCGAAATCATTGATAATATCGGGGATATCGAAAATGCCCAAAGTTCCGAAAGCAGTAAAATGGAACTTAACGAAATTGGCGTTGAGGTTGAAGAGCTTGAAAACCTGTTATCCGACGGATTTGCTGCATATCCTGCAAACGATGATATTAAAAGTGATAAAAAGGTTAAAACCGATGATAAACATAAGGGAAATAATTCCTCTATTTTCAAACACAGCGGACTTTTAAAGGATACAACCGTTGCCCGTGTTACCAGCCGTGAAGAAACAAAAGAGCGAATGGTTATTCGAATGGCGATAACAACATTTGTTATGACGGGTATTGCAATTCTGCTTCAGCTTGGAAGATTTACCCTTCCGATTTTTCCCTCTCTTACAAGTGTAGAACTTTCAGTTTTCCCTGAGCTTTTTGTTTCACTTGCATACGGACCTGTTCTTGGTCTTGCAGTTGTTATAGTCAAAGACGTTATTCATTTTATAATGCAGATGAACGACTATGTTTCATCTATTTCAAACTTTGTTTTGGATAGTGTTTTCTTAATTGCTGTAAGTTTGTTTTATTCAAGAAAAATGTTCTTTTTGCCTTCGGATTCCTCTCGCAGCAGCGGCAGAAGGCTTTCAAGAAGAAAGCGCATTCTTTTAGGCGGATTTGTTGGCTCAACAATTACGGCTTTTGTTTCTTTCTTCCTTTATCGATATGTTAGCTATCCAATGCTTCTCAGACAGTATTCGGAAGCGGGCTTAACCGAGTTCTTTATTGTTAATAACTACCAGAATGCGCTCAACAGGCTTTATCTCAATTTCCCTGAGATTCTGAGCCAGTCGGCAAAGGAAATTGAAAACTTAACTCAGGCTATTCTGATTTATAATGTTCCAATAACATTCTTTAAGTTTTTTCTTGTAACCCTTGTTAGCGCATTGGTTTATGTTATTGTCAGCCCGTATCTTCATTTCAGAAAGAAATAAATAATATGAATTTTTGTGTTAATTTTTCCGATTTAACTATTGAAATTAATTCCATATATCAATACACATACGATTTCTGCAAGGATTATATCTGCAATCAGTCTCCTGATTTTTCGGTTGAAACAACAGAAGAAAAGATTGATGCAGAAATAGCTTCGGTTGATTTCAATCCTCCGAGGGGATATGCTGAATGCATATGCTTATACAGAGAAATTGCCGAAAAGCTTCCAACATATAACAGATGCGTTTTTCATGGCGCTGTGATAGAATATGAGGGAAGGGGATTTCTCTTTACAGCTCCGAGCGGAACAGGCAAAACAACTCATATAAGGCTTTGGAAAAAGTGTTTTGGAGATAAGGTTAATATTGTAAACGGCGATAAGCCCATATTGAATATCGGAAACGACGGAGTTGTTGCTTATTCAACTCCGTATGCGGGAAAAGAGGGCTATCAAAACCATTCTTCTGTTGCTCTTTGCGGTATTTGCCTGATTAAAAGGGGCGAAGAAAACCGTATTGAAAGAGTAAACCCAGGTCAGTATTTAACTGATATCATCAAGCAGATATATATGCCCTTTGCTCCCGAGCAAAGCATTAAAACCCTTGAGCTGCTCGATAATATACTGAGCAAGGTTCCTCTGTATGTTTTGCATTGCAACATAAGCGAGGAAGCGGCAATAACTGCGCTTGAAGGAATGACGAAAGGATAAGCTATGAAAATCAGAGAAGGATTTGCTAAGAGAAAAATCGGCGGAAGATATATTGTTGTTGCAACAGGTGCTCTCAGCAAAGAAATGAATATAATAATTGAGATGAACGATACTTCTTCCGATATCTGGGATTTAATTGCCCAGGGAAAAACCATCGATGAAATAGCTCAGGCACTCAGCGAGAAATACGCTATTTCCGTTGAAAAGGCAAAAGCCGATACCGAAAAGCTTGTTGAACAGATGGCTG
>CAMYWU010000186.1 GCA_947302895.1 uncultured Clostridia bacterium
GCCGATTCCGAGACGCAGTACATTTTTAATGTGATTTACATCCTCTCCGGAAATTGTGATCGTTTTATCTGATATATTTGTTCTTTCTGTATAAAAATGATACATATTACTTCCTTGCCACAAAAGATACCCAGTCGTTCATATGAAGAACTTCAACTATTTCAAAACCATTTTCGATCAAAGCTTCTTCAACTGCTTTCTCTTTGGTATTTATAATTCCGGAACTTATAAACAAAGCTCCTTTTCTCATATACTTTGAAACTACTTTTGAAAGCGGAATGATGATATCCGCCAGAATGTTTGCCACAATAACATCAAATCTTTCAAAACCGGCCTTAACACATAAATCGTCATCCTCAAGAACATTCACCTTGCTGCTTTCCCTTGAAAGATAGAGATACAGCTCTTTGAACTGATTTGAAGCAATACGGCTGATATATCTTGTTAAATCATCGCCGTTTGTCTTAAGAGCATTCTGATAAAACTTTTTATCGCCCTGCATCGTTTCAAAAAGATTATCGAACTTTTCTGAAATATTTTCAAAACTGAAATCCGTTGTAAAGGGTTCAATGATTTCATTAAGAAAAATCCAGTCTAAAAGCTCATATCTATCTTGAAAATGATAGTAAAAGGTCTGGCGATGCATACCGCACTTTTCGGTAATATCCGAAATGGTAATCTTATCAAATGCGATTGTTTTCATCAATTCTTTAAGAGCGCCTGCAAGCTTCTTTTTAGTTTTAATAGCGCAGGGTGAGTCCTGCTGACACATTTATATTCACTTCCTAAATAATATACTTTGTTAAAATTATAACACAATTACATTTTTTGACAATAATTTTACACTATTCTTAATAATTTTTTTATATATTCGCCTTTTTGGATAGTTTTTCATTATTGTCAATAAACTGAGAATGATACAACTCGTAGTAAAAGCCCTTCTTTTCAAGAAGCTCTTTATGCCTTCCCTGCTCGATAACAGAACCATCCTTCATAACAAGAATAACATCCGCTTCTTTAATTGTTGCAAGCCTGTGGGCAACAATGAAGGTTGTTCTTCCCTGCATAAGCTTTGCAAAAGCCTTTTGAATTCTGATTTCAGTTCGTGTATCAATTGAAGAGGTTGCCTCGTCAAGAATGAGCATCGGGGGCGGACAGAGCATTAGCCTTGCAATACATAAAAGCTGCTTCTGACCCTGGGAAAGCGAGCCGCCATCCTCGCCGATTTCGGTATCATATCCATTTTCAAGCCTTTTGATGAAGTAATGAGCGTGGGCATTCTTTGCCGCTTCAATAACCTCTTCATCGCTTGCATCGGGCTTGCCGAAAACAATATTATCCCTGATTGTTCCTGATTTAAGCCAGGTATCCTGTAAAACCATTCCAAAGCTCTTCCTAAGCGACTTTCGGGTTATATCATCATAATCCATATCGTCGAGAACAATTCTTCCGCTATCAACATCATAAAAGCGTTCAAGCAGATTAATAAGCGTTGTTTTACCGCAGCCCGTAGGCCCGACTATTGCAATCCTCTGCCCTGGCTTTACTGAAAGATTAAAGCTCTCAATTAGCTTCTGGTTTTCAGTATATGAAAAGCTGATATTTTTAATTTCAAGCTTTCCGCTTACATCCCTTATTTCAATTGCGCCCTCTTTATCGGGCTCAACGCTTTCCTGTTCAAGAAGCTCAAAAAGCCTTGCTGCGCAGGCAAATGCATTTTGAAGCTCGGTTATAACTGAGCTGATTTCGTTAAAGGGCTTGGTATACTGATTGGCATATGCAAGAAAGCTTGCAAGAACGCCAACGGTTATTGCCTGCTGCTGTGTTTTAACGGCAAGCATAGCGCCGAAGAAGGCAACGCTTGTATATACAATCGAATTAACAAAGCGTGTTCCCGGATTTGTTATTGAAGAGAAGAAAACCGCTTTAAGAGAATACTTGCCGAGTCTTTCATTTATCTCGTTGAAACGAAGGGTGTTTTTCTCCTGCATTGAATATGCGTCAACAATTTTCTGATTGCCAATCATCTCATCAATAAACGCAGTCTGCTCGCCTCGGGTTTTGCTCTGGAGTGAAAACATTTTATGCGTTTTCTTTGCTATAAACGCCGCTAACAGGAAGGATAGCGGAGTTACAACAACGACTACAAGCGCAATCCAGAAATTAATCGAAATCATAAACGCAAGCGTTATTATTATTGTTGCAACGCCTGTGAAAAACTGAGTAAAGCCCATAAGCAAGCCGTCTGCAAACTGGTCAACATCCGCAATAACACGGGATACTATATCCCCTGTTTTGTTTGAATCGATAAAGGATATCGGCAGGCTTTCAATTTTTGAAAACGCCCTTGCCCTCATATCCCTGATAACATTATAGGTTATCTTATTATTCAGCGCATTCATTATCCACTGTGCAAGAGCGCAAACGCCGATAATAATGCAAATTTCAAGTAGTATTGCTCCAATCGCTTTAAAATCAACGTTGCCGGCGCCTATTATTTTATCTATTGCTCTTCCGAGAAGAACGGGAACATACAAGGTGCCCGAAACGCTAAGAAGCGCAAGCAGAATTGAAAGAATCAGATGTATTTTATATCTGCCAACATAGGAGGATACTTTTTTAATAACTTCTTTATTGCTCATTTTCATCCTCCTTTTCAAACTGGGAATAATAAATTTCCCTGTATACCTCACAGGAGGATAAAAGCTCTTTATGATTGCCAATCCCAACGCACACGCCATCATCAAGAACAATTATTTTATCTGCGCCTAAAATTGAGGAACAGCGCTGAGAAACAATGAAAAGAGTTGGCTTATAGCTCAGAGAAAGAATTGCGCTTCTCATCGCCTTTTCTGTTGCAAAATCAAGAGCGGATGAGCTATCGTCAAGAATGATTATTTCAGGCTGTTTAACTATCGCCCTGGCAACAGAAAGCCTTTGCTTCTGACCGCCCGAAAGATTTGAGCCGCCCTGCTCAATCTCGGTATCAAGCCCCTGCTTTTCATATATGCCGTCGTATATCTGGGCAATTTTAAGAGCCTTGTTTATTTCTTCATCGCTTGCATCTTCCTTGCCCCAGAGCATATTTTCACGAACTGTTCCGCTGAAAAGCGCCGCCTTTTGCTCTGCAAAACCAATTTTGCTGCGAAGCTCTTTATTATCATAGGATTTAACATCCCGTCCGTTAACGCAAACAACACCGTTTGTTGCATCATAGTAATGAGGAATAAGATTAACAAGCGAGCTTTTTCCGCTTCCCGTTGAGCCGATAATACCGATAACCTCACCATTATCGGCATAAAACGAAATATCCTTTAAGCTTTCGTCGCCCGCCCCTTTATAGGTTAACGAAACATTGTCAAACGAAACTGCATGGGAGTTTTTGATTTCGCAATCGTTATTTGCTTCAAGAGAATTTTCCGTTTCAAGAACGGCGGCAAGTCTTGATGAGGATGCAAAGCCCTTTGTTACAGTTACAATAAGATTTGCAAATTTAACAAGCTCAACAAGAATCTGGCTCATATAGTTATAAAGCGCAACAACGCTTCCCTGGGAAAGATTGCCCGAATTAACCCTAACTCCGCCATAC
>CAMYWU010000187.1 GCA_947302895.1 uncultured Clostridia bacterium
GCTTCAGTCGTTGCGCCAACGAATTCAGCTTCGCCAAGAGTTTTCGTTTCATTTGATTCAATAAGAGGCTGTATATTGGCGCTTAAATCGGAGTTTTGATAATACCAGTTACCCATAATGCCAACTGCAAGAATAAGCACAAAAGAGGCTGCGGCAAGCTTTGTTTTGCGAGCTTTCTTCTGCTTGATTTCCTGTTCTGTTAAAATGGGCTTTTCCTTCTTCTTTGTTGAAGAAGTTTTTTGTTTGTTGTTATTTTTTTGCATTATATCACCCTATTGCTTTAATTTTGAAACGCTGATTTTTGATGTTGGTATATCAAAAACCGAGGATAAACAGTTAATTATTTCTTCTTTGACAGCCGTATTATCCGAACCGCTGCAAACAACTGCAACTCCCTGAACCTGGGGAAAACTCTCCTTTAACAGCAGGGGTTCCTCTCCGTTTGCGCCTTTATATAATACATATTCAAACGAATCAGAATAAGAACTCTCCGATTTGTTTTCCTGATAATTTTTTGCAAACTCGCTCTCCTTTGTGTATTTTAGCGTAAGCATTACCCTGCACTCGCCTGCGCCGTCTATCGACTCAATTATATTCTCTGTTTCTTCTTCCAGAGAACTGATATAAACATCATATGAATAATCGTCTTTTTCTTTTCTGTCAGCAGTAAAAAGCGATGTTTCCGAAAGAAGAATAAGAAGCATTCCGACAATTCCGAGGGCAATAATTATTTTAAGTTTTTTATCTGAATTTTTGAGCCTGTAAATTATCTCTTTTACACTACTCGCCAAGATAAACCACCCTCGAATTTATGCCAAGTCCGTCGAAAACAAGCTTTGAAACATATTCCTCTTCATATTCATCAGGAATGTAAATAATAACCTCTTTTATTTCAAGTTCACCTTTTTCGGTATTGATTTTTACTTTGCTTGAAACATTTGCTCCCTGAACATCCTTGCTTTTCAAAAACTCTTTAATCTGAGAGGATATCCGGTTTTCATAGATTTTATCAGCACTTTCTTCAATAAGAAAAGAATTATTTTGAGTATCAAGTTTAAAGGCGCTTGCATCAAAATCTTTAAGCGGATAAATAAAGGATATAAAAACGAAAAAGGATATCATTATTTTCCATAAACGCTTCATTTCACCCTGGGGAGTAAACATTGAAAAAACTGCAGAAATAATCAGCGCTGTGCATACGCAAAGACTCCATTGTTTTATAAATTCCATTATGCGCTCCTTGCAGCAATCAGTATTCCGAATGAAACGATTGTTGTTACCAAAGAAAGTATTAAAACTACATTGATTAACAGCGCAGTTTCCTTAAAGGTCTGCAAAATTAAAGAAACACTTGAATCGCCGAATATATCGCTGATCAGAACTGAAATGCTTAATACTAAACGCCATAGCATTATCTCAATTATTGCAGGCAAAAAAACAAGTGTTATAGCAATTATTCCAACAATTCCAACACTGCTTTTAATAAGTGAAGAATAGCTCTGAATAGAAAGCAAGCCTTCGCTGACAGAACCGCCGATAACAGGAACAATAGAGTTAATAACAAACCTTACCGACCTTATTCCGAGCATATCCGCTCTTGCAGATACGCTTGTTTTTACCGAAAGAATACTGACGAAGGCGGCGGACAAAAGAGATATCCCGGTTGTAAGCGCTTTTCTTGCTGTATTAATCAGATTTCCTAAATTCAGTTCGCTTTTTATTGAAGAGCAAATTCCGATGGCAAGAAAACAATTTATAAGCGGCATAAATACATTTGCAGAAATAAAATTAAGCCCCTGGGATAGCATTAAAAGCATTGAATTTGTTGAAAAGCTTGTTGTTAATCCTCCCGAAGCAATAACAATTGCGCAAAACACAGGAACAAAGGCAAAAATAAAGCTTCCTGCAAGCTTTATTGATGAGGCGGCAAGCGTTATTGCAGGAGATAGCTGAGCTATAAGAACTATTGATATAATCAGCGCCGCACAGCTTGAAAAAACACCTTCAAGCTCATCATCACCGTCAATTTTCAGACTTTGAAAGAGAGCTGAAAGAACGATAAAGAATATAACTGAAACCATACCCTTTAAAGGAGATTTCACCTTGCCCAAAGCAATGTTTTTAACCATTT
Organism: uncultured Clostridia bacterium; assembly: GCA_947302895.1. GTDB lineage: Bacteria > Bacillota > Clostridia > Oscillospirales > Acutalibacteraceae > Eubacterium_R. The sequence continues at coordinate 2,132 of CAMYWU010000187.1, forward strand.
TCATAATGCTTTCAAAAGATAAGGAGGAAATGCTGTTATAATCAAAATCTTCAAGTTCGAGCTCGCTCAGAAGCTCATATGTATCGCTGTCAAGCTCCTCCTTGAAAACCGATAAATCATATCCTGAAAGATAGCTTTCATATTCTTCATCCTGAGCCGAAAAAGCCATCATCGGAAATGCTAATACAATTATAAGCACGATTAAAAATCTTTTCATTTTGTTAAACCGCCTATTATTCCGATAACCGTTTCAAAAAGCGGCAAAACAAGCGAAACAACAATAATTTTTGCAATTGCGGCTGTTGTTGAAGCAAGTGCATTTTCGCCATTATCCCTGCAAATATCGCATACAACCTTTGTTATCAGAATTATTCCTAATATCTTTAGCATCAGCTTTGAATAGGCAAGCGTTGATGATGAAACAGAAGAAAAACCGAGTACCGTTTCAACTATATCTTTAAGCTGATTTACAGCAGTAAAAAACAGAATAAAAACGCCTGTTATTGATAAAACAACTGCAAAAGGTCTGTTTGAATCCTTAAGCAATAATGAGCAGAAAAGAATACAGATTGAAACGCCGATAAACTTTATCATCATAAATCAAAGAGAGAACGAACAGAGCTGAAAAGCTCGCTGATTTTCGGAATTATCATCATAAGAACAACAACAACGCCCGCAAGCGTTGTAAGCATTGCCTGATCCTCCCTGCCCGAGCGAATCAGCAGTGTATTTAAAACCGCAACAATTATTCCTATTGCTCCTATTTTGAAAATAAAACCGACATCCATTCTTTTCAACTCCAAATCAATGATAAAACGCAGGCAAAAAAGAAGCCGAACGAAACATATATTTTTGAATCCTTTTTATACTTTTGAGTATATTTTTCAAGTGAATTTTTTGCATATTCTTTATATCCTGAAATCAGCTTTTTTTGTGAATTAACATCTGTTTTTCCAAGAAGAAAAAGGAAATTTGAAAGCTCCTCATTTTCGCTTTTTGACAGCGCAGAATTAACCTGAGTTTTTTTAGTTAAACTATTTTCTGAAATAAAGCCAAGACTTGTTATACAGCTGTTTTCAAGCACATTTTTGAGAAGCTGAGGAGCAGGAGTAATCTTATAATCCAGATCAAGCAAAAGAGTATCGCAAAGCTTAATTAAATCCCTGCAAATATCCATTTTATTCTTAATATTCAGGCTAAAATACAACCCTGTTGCTGTTGATGTCAGAATCAGTATTATTTCTCCTGCGTATTTCATCGAGCACCTCGAAAGAATCAATAATTTCCGGCTTATATGTGTAGTTATCAAGCAAAATAATATAGCTGAATTCCCCTGTATCAAGAAGGGTTTTTATAATCGGTTTATTGATTAAATCTTCCCTTGAACTGATATGAACCGAAAGTGCAAAGCTTATTCCCGAGGAAAAAGCA
>CAMYWU010000188.1 GCA_947302895.1 uncultured Clostridia bacterium
AAGAATGATATGCTCGGCAACCTGATTTCAATGTTTGGCGGAAGAGTTGCAGAAGCTCTTGCGCTCGGAGATATTTCAACAGGCGCTTCAAACGACCTGCAAAGAGCAACTGAGATTTGCAGGGATATGGTTGCTAAATACGGTATGAGCGATGAGGTTGGCCCCGTTGTATATGATAGCGGCAGCGGCGAGGTATTCCTCGGCAGAGACTATGGAACTGTTAAGAATTACAGCGACGGAACTTCTTCAAGAATTGATAACGAAATTGAGCGCATTATGCGTGAATCATATGCTAAAACCGAAGCAATTCTTAAAGAGCATTTTGATAAGCTTGAGCTTGTTGCAAACACTCTTCTTGATAAGGAAAAGATTACAGGCGAGCAGTTTATCGCTCTTATGACCGAAGGCAAGCTTCCCGAAACGGAAGAAGAAACCCAGGTTGAAGCTCAGGTTGAAACAGATGTAAATTCTGAGGTTTCTGAGATAGTTGAAATTAATGTTGAAGCAAACGAATCTCAGGAAAATGAAACAAGTGAGTCTCCCCAGGAGGAAGAATAATGAATATCTGGCACGATATATCACCAAAGAGAATCAGAAAAGACAGATTTTATGCCGTTATAGAGATTTCTAAGGGCGGTAAGAATAAATATGAGCTTGATAAGGAAACTGGTATGCTCAAGCTCGACAGAGTTCTTTTTACATCAACCCACTATCCTGCAAACTACGGTTTTATTCCCCGTACTTATGCAGCGGATAACGACCCGCTTGATGTGCTTGTTCTATGCAGTGAAGCAATTCTTCCGATGACAATCGTTGAATGTACGCCGATTGGCGTTCTCATTATGGAGGACGGCGGCGAAAAGGATGAAAAAATTATTGCCGTTCCCGTAAACGACCCGAACTATAATGTATATAATAATATTGATATGCTTCCTTCTCACCGCTTTGAAGAAATTCAGCATTTCTTTAAGGTTTATAAAACTCTTGAACAGGGAAAGGCAACCTCTGTAACCGAGGTTCAGCCAAGAGAAGCAGCCGAAAATATTATTCAGAACTGCATAGATGAATACATCAAAAAGTTTCAGATGTAAGTAAATTTAAGGGGAGGGCTCAGCGCCCTCCTAATTATTTTTAAAATTTTTCTTGACAAAAGTATATTAATTATTTATAATAACTGCACAAATATGACAAATGCGTTGAAGAGAACAATGCCGCTGTGTATTTCGTTTCAGAGAGTTGCCGTTTGGTGCAAGGCAATACAAAGAAGCAGGGGATATCCTCTCTGAGCAGGTTTTCTGAATTAAGTAAGAAAACCCGGTTTCTTCCGTTAAAGAGATATTGTATGATAGTACAAGAAGTGCGCTGCGTATGTAGCGAATAAGAGTGGTACCACGGTATTGATTTATCGCCTCTTAGCCTTAGGGCTAAGAGGCGATTTTTAATTGAGAATTGAGAATTGAGAATGGAGAATTATTATGAATAATGCAGTAGAAATTCGCTGGCACGGCAGGGGCGGACAGGGTGCAAAAACCGCTGCTCTCCTTCTTGCAGATGTTGCATTTAAAACAGGAAAATGCGTTCAGGGCTTTCCCGAATACGGTCCGGAAAGAATGGGAGCGCCGATAACTGCATATAACCGAATATCGGATAATGAAATAAGAGTTCATTCCAATATATACGACCCTGATTTTGTTGTGGTTGTTGATGAAAGTCTGCTCGAGGTTTGCGATGTTGCAAACGGTCTATCTAAGGACGGCGCAATTGTTGTTAACACAAAGAAGAGCGCAGACGAAATCAAGGAGCATCTTGGCGGATATGAAGGCAAGGTCTTCACTATTGATGCAAAGAAGGTTTCAAAGGCTTGTCTTGGAAAATATTTCCCCAATACTCCTATGCTTGCTGCAATTGTTAAGGTTTCAAGAGTTATGGATTGGAATGATTTTCTTAATGAAATGCAGAATTCATTTGAACACAAGTTTTCATCCAAGCCCGAGGTTATTGATGGCAATATGAACGCACTTAAGATGGCATATGAGGAGGTAAAATAATGAGAAGCGATTTATCAAAGCTCGGTCTTGACTGCAAATGGACCGATTTAACCGAAGGTATGCAAATCTATGGCGAGGGTACCTCTGTTGAATTTAAAACAGGGGAGTGGACTTCTGTAAAGCCCGAGCTTAATAACGAAAAATGTATTCACTGCCTTATGTGTATTCCTGTATGTCCTGATAGCTGTATTTCTGTTGTTCCGGGAACCAAGGCAAGAGGCCCTCTTGATTATGATCATTGTAAGGGCTGCGGAATTTGCGTTAAAACCTGCCCAACGGGCGCATTAACAATGGAGGGGGTTAAATAATGGCAAGAAAAGACAGATTATCGGGTAACGAAGCTGTTTGTGAAGCGCTTCGCCAGATTAATCCCGATGTTATGGCGGCTTTCCCAATAACTCCGTCAACCGAAATTCCTCAGTATTTTTCAAAGCTTGTTGCAAACGGACTTGTTGACAGCGAGTTTATTCCTGTCGAGAGCGAGCATTCCGCTATGAGCGCTGTTATCGGTTCTGAGGCTGCAGGCGCAAGAAGCGTTACTGCAACCTCGTCGGCAGGTATGGCTCTTATGTGGGAGGAGCTTTATTTAGCTGCTTCAAACAGACTTCCCATTGTATTAACTCTTGTTAACAGAGCCCTTTCAGGTCCTATTAATATTAACTGCGACCATTCCGATTCAATGGGTGCAAGGGATGCAGGATGGATTCAGATATATGCTGAAAATAATCAGGAGGTTTATGATAATCTCTGTATGGCATACAGAATCGGTGAGCATAAGGATGTTATGCTTCCTGTTATGATTTGCCAGGACGGTTTTATCACCTCCCACGCTGTTGAAAATATAACGCTCAATGAGGATGAAGAGGTTAAGAATTTTGTTGGCGAATATCAGCCCGAAAACTATCTTCTAAATCCCGAATGTCCTATGGCTGTTGGCCCTTACAGCGTAACAAATTATTACTTTGAAGCAAAAAGAGCTCAGGCTGAAGCGCTCAAAAATGCAAAGCAGGTTGTTCTTGATGTTGCAAAGGAATATGAGAAGATAACGGGAAGAAGCTATGGCTTCTTTGAAGAATATAAGTATGCGGTTGTTATTATCGGCTCTGCCGCAGGAACAACCAAGGATGCTGTAGATGCTTTAAGAGCACAGGGCAAAAAGGTTGGTTTAATTAAAATCAGATTGTTCCGTCCTTTCCCTGCCGAGGAGATTGCTGCTTCTCTTAAGAATGTTAAAGCAGTTGCAATTATGGACAGAACAGAGTCTTATAACAACAATTGCGGACCTCTTGGAGCAGAGGTATCAACTGCTCTTTACAGAGCAAAAGCAGATTGCTTAACCCTTAACTATGTATACGGTCTTGGCGGAAGAGACGTAAGAGTTGAGGATATGGAAAATGTTTATGAAGAGCTTGAAAATGCTGCAAAGCTCGGCAAGGTTGAAAACCCGTATCGCTATCTGGGCGTCAGAGAA
>CAMYWU010000189.1 GCA_947302895.1 uncultured Clostridia bacterium
CTGCTTATCAAGACGGGGAACCTCATCATAATTGATATCCTTGAAGTCCTCCGAAAAATCGCTGCTTGAAACCGTCATAAGCTTGCTATACGATTTCGCTCTGAAAATCGTTGCACCGGTAAGGAAGCCGATAAGCATAACAAGCATAATAACGCCTGCTATAATTACGGGAATAATCGCCTTCTTCTTTGCATATTCCCTGCGCTCAACCTTTCTTCTCGCTCCGATAAGAATTGCAAAGCTGAAAAAGAAAATAGCAACAATTGCAATTGCAAAGGTATATAGCTCACTTGTTTTGAAATTGAGAGCGGGATATGTTACATAGTAAGCAATACCGCTCAAAACAACAGTTATGATGAATGAAATCAAAAGCTTTAAGCCGAGCTTATCGGGCTTAACGACAACCTCAACTTCATCCTTGTTTGGCCACTTAAACTTAGACTTGAAGTTTTCGATAACCTCATCTGCGTTATAATCCATATTAGGAATTTTATCGCTCATATTTTTTACTCCAATCAAAAATAATATAATGATTATACTATATATATTATAATTAATCAATATTTATTTCGTTGCACGCCATGCGCTATGCGTTGCAAGTTGTCGGGTCGCTTCGCTCCGATTATATTTTTTTCGAGCGCAGCGAGTAACCAAGAACGCGCATCGCAAAACGAGAAACAAAAAAGCTCGGAGCCTCGGCTCCGAGCTTTATAACCAGTCTTACTTTCTTGTAATTCCTTTTGCTGACTTCAAGTATTCATCAGAAGCAGGATAGTGGTTAATATAGGAAATAGTAAGAGTTGCGCTCTTGTCCTTGATAACTGCGATTGAAGCATGGGTAACCTGAACGGTTGTTTCCATATCATAATCAGCTTCAACAATTTCCTTTGTTTTAGCGTCAACCTTAACTGTTACTGTACCGCCCTTATAGAACACCTTAACATTATCTTCTGCGGTACCCTGAGTGAAGGATACAGCGCTGATACCTGCAACAACGCCGCTGATATCGCCGAGAACTTCGAAGAATCTGCCCTGTGAGTCATCACCGCGCATACTCATCTCAGCCATCTTGGGCTGGATAACAAGAGTGATTGTTCCGTCGCCGTTATCTGTTACGTTTGCAGCAAGAATATCATCAGCAGTAACTTCAGTTGTTCTGAAATCGTGGTCTGCCTTCTTATGCTCATCCTCACTGTTGTTATCAAGGTCGGGATTTCTGTTGTAGCAAGGAACAAGACCGTAGGTGTTGGGGCTGAACATACTGTCAACAATACCGGGAACCAACTTATTAACAATTGCGTTTGCGGAACCGTCGATAATAACATCACCGATATTCATCTTCTCATCACCGAGAAGCTTATAGAAGGTGCAGGTCTGACCCTGATCATCGATATATTCCGCTGTTAAAGTTTTTGTATAATCATATGCTTCTTTATAGAAAGCAGCAACATCTTCAAGTGAGTTGAAAGCAACACCGCCGTATGTACCGGGAGTAAGCTCGTCAATCTTAATATCATCAGTTAACTCTTCGCCGCCTTCTTCACCGCCGCCGTTTGCGCCGCCGTTTTTCCAGTCGCCGGACTTAACTTCGTTAATTGCCTTAATTGTTCCGTTTGTGATGTAGTTAATCTTAGCGCAGCCTGCAAGAGATGCAATAAGAGCAACTGCAAGAACAAGGCAAAGGACTTTTTTAATTGTTTTTTTCATCGTGGGGTTCCCCTTTCGCAACCATTATTATACAAAGTAAATTTATTATAAATTCACAAAAAAGTCAATACTAAAACACATAATGTTAACAAAAGGTTTAAAAATGAAGCGTAAATATATGTTGTCGATTTTATTATAATGTGATATAATCAAGAAAAAGGAGTGATAAAATATGAGATGTAAAAATTGCGGTTCTGAAAACGACGACAACTTATATATCTGCCAAAACTGCGGCTCTCCGCTCTATGATGAAGAAGAGGAAAACACGCCCGAGCTTGAAAAAACTCAGATTTTTGCAGCACAGGGAAGAAGCAATTCCCCCTCTCTGAAAAACGGCGATGTAAAAAAGGATGACGAGGATAAAAAGAAAAAGCAAAACACCATCATTATTATCGTTCTTTGCGTTGTTTTAATTGCGGTTATCGCAGGAACAGTTATTGCAATAGCAAGCGCAAAAAAGAAGAATGATGACGTTTCATCACTCACCCAGGTTTCAACAAGCGAGGTTACAACAACCAAAAAGCAGGCTATTTCAACAACCGAAGCCACAACCACCACAACAACAACTACTACCACCACAACAACCACAGAAGCTGCTATGTTCAAGGTTACCCTTTCATGCAGCGACGGCGGCGAGGTTGAAGGCGAAGGCACATATGAGCTTGGCGCAGCTGTTACCGTTAGCGCAAGAGCGGACGACGGATACGAATTCGACGGATGGTATATCGGCAAGAAGAAGGTTTCTTCAAACACCGATTATACATTCACTATAACCAAGGATACAAATCTTAAAGCAGTTTTCGCTATTGTTAACGATAGCGAGGGCGGACTCGAGATTATCGGCAACGACCAGGACTGATATTAAGTTAAAAATTAAACTTCTTAAAAATGCAAGAATTTTTTCTTGCATTTTTATTTTAACTGTGATATATTAGTTAAGCATTAAATATGTATGCGCCGGTAGCTCAGTTGGATAGAGTGTCTGGCTACGAAACACAAGGTCGCTTTGCTGCGAAATTGTTAACAAAACTCAATTATGCTTATTTGCGCTGGTAGCTCAGTTGGATAGAGTGACTGGCTACGAAACACAAGGTCGCTTTGCTGCGAAATTGTGAACACAACTTAAAATTGCTAATTTGCGCTGGTAGCTCAGTTGGATAGAGTGACTGGCTACGAACCAGTAGGTCGGGGGTTCGAGTCCCTTCCAGCGTACCAAGAAAGCCTTGCAAACACTACGTTTCAAGGCTTTCTTTTGTTTTATTTCTGACCACTTGCTCATCATTTTTGCTTGTGGTCAAATTCAGTTTTGCTAAATAATATTTGTTTTTTTATAATTGTGTTTCAGACACAGTTACAACACAATTTTTGGTGCAAATCCTCTCATTGACCACAATTTGACCACAACGCATTTCAACACGCCGGGCGGTGCCCTAAATTTTTTCGGCAGCCCGATACGGCAGCCTCAAAATTTAGACCGCTACGAAGTTCTTTTTTCTCCCTTTATCTGCCACAGGCAGCGGTCGAAAACGAACCAATTTGACCACAACGGTTTTTTACCGGATTAAACCTCTGCGTTTTTCAGCAGAGATTTCTCATTGCTTTTATTAACCTGTTTAATAAGGGTTATTAAGATATTAGTTTACGTCCGAATTTTGTGATGTTACACATGATGTTCTCCTATTCTTTCATTAGTTTGAGTGCTAATTTGAAACCGATTTCAAATGCCTGACATTCAATCAGTGAGGCGTATTAGGTGAAGCAGTCAACATACTTTTCAAACACAACCAAGTCATCATTCTTGAGGGAA
>CAMYWU010000190.1 GCA_947302895.1 uncultured Clostridia bacterium
TTTCTTACCCATACATACCTCCTACATAAAATTAATAATTTGTTCATCTTCACTAGATATAATAGTTTTTAATCTATGCTTTTCAACTACTTTTCTTTGTACTACTGATTTAAAGCCTAATAATTGAATTGTAATAAGTGGAGTCATAGCAACCATTGCAACAATTCCAAGCTTCAAATAGCTTGTGAACTGGTTATCTTTATAATCAAAATCCATATTGTTTTTATCCATATGTTATTCTCCATCTGTTTATTTTGCAAGTGGTATAGTGTAGTATAATATATATAAAGAAATTAATCAACAGCAAATTATTCAGACGTGCTGTTTTTTTCTTCCTTTTTCTTTCTTATTGCTTTTGCAATTGCTTTAACAGCAATAATTGCAAGAGAAAGAGCAGCGGTTATTCCTAAAATATATGCAGGGATTATGTAATAGGTTATATGAGCTTTCAGTCTTTCAAGATTTATTCCAACTGCGCTGAGCTTTTGCTCAAAAGATTTTTCGGCAAGTCCGCTTGGTGGGGCAATTTCCTCCTCAACGCTGTCGGGAGTATGCTTCGTAACCTTTGAACTAACTGATGAAACTGTAAAATCGCACTGGCGGTATATTTCATCGTTTGCGCATACAACAACTGTTGCAACTCCTTCACCCGTTGCCGTTATAACGCCGCCCTGAGAAATGTCAATTATGCCTTCCTCATCGCAGAAATAGCCGATAACTGCCTGTGCGTTATTCGGTTCAACTGAGTAATCAAGCTTAACGCTGTCGCCGATTTGCAAATCATATGTGGCTGCATAGAGTTTCATATCCGTTGCGGTAATAACGGGTTTGGTAGTTGTGGTTGTAGTGGTGGCAGTAGTCGTTGTTGTTGTACTCGTAGTTGTGGTTGGTTTAGCTGTTGTAGTTTGTTTTTTTGTTGTTGCGGCTTTCTTTGTTGTTCGTTTTGCCGTTGCTGTGGCTTTTTTCTTAGTGGTGGTTTGCTTTTTTGCAGTAGTTGTTGTTTTCTTTTTAGTGGTTGTTTTAGCGGTTGTTTTCTTTGTTGTTCCCGATGAACCGCCGGAAACCGAAGCCCAGTTGGGATTGCCGTAGCCCATAATGGAGCTTACGTTTCCGTAGGGCTTTGAGCCCGTTGTTGTGTAGGTTTTTGCCTTAACCTTGCCCGAGCAGTTGCCCTCAATGGTATATATCGTGCTTCCCGACACGGATTTAACTATTCCAACGTGCTGTGAAGAGCCGTTACCGCTCCAGTCGAAGAATACGAGGTCGCCCTTCTGCGGGGAATATCCCGAGGTTCTGGTATGGTATCTTCCTTTGTTCTTGTACCAGCTGATCATAGAATTGCAGTTTCCGCCGCTCGGAACTATTTTTGAATACAGCTTAACTCCGAGGCTTTCTCCTGCCTTATTGAAGCACCATAAAACGAAGGTTGTACACCAGGCGCCCTGATAGCCGTACCATTCGCCGTATTTTGAGTAGCTGCCTGTTCCTTCGTAGCCAACTTCATTTTGGGCTATGGAAATTACTTTTGATTTCATATCCGATTCCGAAACACCCAAAGCAGTAAGCGCGCAGGGCGAAAGAATCATAATGAAGCAGAGAAAAACGGATATTATTTTAATATGCTTTTTCATAATCAATCCTTTAATTGTTACAAAAATATTTAAAAAATTACAATAATATTACACCGACTATTATACACTTAAAATATAAAAATGCAAGTTTAATATAAAAAATATACAATATATAAATTTTTGTCAATCTGCTTGAAATGTTAATGGCTTTTATGTTATAAAATTAAATAAGATAAGCTTTTGAGGTGTTTTTATGCTTAATAATACTGTTTTAGAGCATGTAAAGCCTGAAGAGGTTAATGTTGATTCTCAGGCAATACTTGATTTTTTAACTGAAATAACTGAAAAAAAGCTGGGACTTCACTCTTTCACGGTTGTACGCCATGATAAAATATGCGCACAGGGCTTTTTTGCGCCATATTCAGCAGAATATCCCCATGTTTTATATTCAATGAGCAAGAGCTTAACCTCAACTGCGGTTGGCTTTGCCGTTGATGAGGGATTAATCAGACTTGACGACAGGATTGTTGATTTCTTCCCTGAATGCAGAACCTTAAGAAGAGCATTTAACAGGGCTATTACTGTTCGAATGCTTTTAACAATGAAGAGCGATAAGCTTGTTACAGTTTTTGAGGAGAAGGGAAATACTGACTGGGTTCAGCTTTTCTTTGATGCGCCCTTTATGCTTCCTCCGAACTCAAAGTTCAACTATATTTCCGAAAATACTTTTATGCTTTCGGCAATTGTTTCAAGGGTAACGGGCAAGAGCGTTGTTGATTATCTTGATGAAAAGATGTTCAGACCCCTCGGAATTGAAAAGCCCTTCTGGGAAGCAGACGGAAAGGGCAACAGCGCAGGCGGCTGGGGCTGTTATATGAGGAGTGAGGACTTGGCAAAGTTCTTCCTTCCTTATATTCACGGCGGTAAATGGATAGACGGAACCCAGCTCATACCCGAATACTGGGTTCGTGAGGCGCTCAGCAAGCAAACCGATTCTGTTCATGACGGCGCAATGGATATTATCAACGGCTACGGCTATCAGTTCTGGAAAAACCAGGTTGCAAACTCTTTCAGAGCGGACGGACTTTTCGGTCAGAGATGCTTTATGTTCCCCGATTTTGACGGACTTGTTATTCTCAACTGCGGCGAAGCAGAGGATTATAAGATTATGGATATTTTCTGGAAGTATTTTCCCAACTGCTTTAAGAGCGAGGAGCTTCCCGAAAACAAGAAGGTTTCCAATAAGCTTGATAAGAAAATTGCTTCTCTTGCAATGCCAAAGCTCAGGGCAACACAGAGAAACAGCGAGCTTGAAAAGAAAATAGACGGCAGGTCAATTGCCTGCAAAACTAATGAATATACCTCGGTTGTAACTGTTACAACAACCCAGATGCTTTTTAACAAACCCGGCAATCTCAATCTTATGAAGTTCTCCTTCAAAGAGAATTCGCTTTTGTTTACCTGGAGAGAGAAGGATTATGTAAACACGATTGAAGCGGGTCTGGACGGTGAAATGAGGGAGAGCGAAATTCATCTTGCAGATTTGAATTATCATGCTTTTTCGCAGGCTGCATGGCAGAAGGACGGCAGCTTAGTGCTGTGGATTCGACCTGTTGAAAGCGCCCATGAAAGACGTTTTACCTTCCGTTTTGACGATATGGGAGTTTCGGTTGACAATCAGTCAGTTCCAACCTTCCCCGATTTAACGGTTTATTATCTCAATTTCTCGGGTAATCCGCTTAAAACTGCAGCAGGAGAAAGAGGACTCAGAAGAACAGTTGAAAATCTCGGACTTCCTCTTGTAGAGCCCAATTTCAGAGGACTGTTCATAGACTAAGTTTGAAACATAGGCTGAGATAAAAAGCTGCAGAATTCCGTTTTCTTGCGAGCGGGAGCTGTACAAAGGTACCGCCCCCGAGC
>CAMYWU010000191.1 GCA_947302895.1 uncultured Clostridia bacterium
TAACCTCACGGTATACTTTTCCTTCTCCGTCTGTATCGGGAACAAGCTCGCCGCTTTCGGAATATATCATCTTAATATCCTTGCCATCATATACCCCGCCGTCTGCAAATGCATTAAATGCAGGCATAACAAATGATATCACAAGTGATAAAACCGTGATTATGCTTATAAGCTTAAAGGTTTTTGATTTCTTCATATTAATCACCAAATATATAAAAATGAAATAACTCTCCAAAATATATTATATTATAATTTAATAATTATGTCAAATAAAAAACGTATGCGAATAAACGCATACGTTTCAAGTTATTTCTTTCCTTCTCCCCTCTCCCGAATTATAAATCTGACGGGAGTTCCATCGAGGCCGAAAATTTCTCTTATTTGGTTTTCAAGATAACGCTGATATGAAAAATGGAATAAATCAGCTCTGTTAACGAAGAAAACAAATGTCGGCGGTCTTGTTGAAGCCTGAGTCATATAATATATTTTCAATCTTCTTCCCTTATCCGTCGGAGGCTGAACCCTTGCTGTTGCAATTGCAAGAACCTCATTTAGTCTTCATGTTGAAATTCTCATTGAGTTCTGGGAGTGAACAAAAACAATCATTTCATAGAGTTTATCTATTCTCTGACCTGTTTTTGCAGATATAAACATAATCGGCGCAAAGCTCATAAAAGAAAAATCATTTGCAAGCTTTTCCCTGAATTCCTTCATAGTGTTGCCGTCTTTTTCAACAGCATCCCATTTGTTAACAGCAATTATGCAGGCTTTTCCCTGCTCAAGAGCAATTCCTGCAACCTTTGAATCCTGTTCGGTAAAGCCCTCGGTTGCATCAATCATAATAACGCATACATTTGCTCTTTCAACAGCCATCTTTGCCCTAATAATGCTGTATTTTTCAATGTCGTCATTAATTCTGCTTTTTCTTCTTAATCCCGCAGTATCAATGAAATTGAACTTGCCGTAGGAATTTTCAATATGGGTATCTGTTGTATCCCTTGTTGTTCCTGCAATATCGGAAACAATCGCCCTGTTCATTCCGCTTATTTTGTTAACAAGCGAGGATTTGCCAACATTGGGCTTTCCGATAATTGCAACATTGATAACCTCATCGTCCTCTTGCTCTTCCTCAGATTCCTCCGGGAAATACTTAATAACCTCATCAAGCATATCGCCTGTTCCGTGACCGTGAACAGAAGAAACAGGAAACGGGTCACCAAGTCCGAGATTATAAAACTCATAAAAATCGGGGTCTACCTCGCCGATTTTATCGCATTTATTAACACAGAGAATAATTGGCTTGCCGCTTTTCTGGAGCATTGAAGCAACCTCATAGTCGCTTGCAACAACGCCGCATCTGATATCAGTTACAAGGATGATAACATCGGCTGTCTGGATAGCTATTTCAGCCTGAGCACGCATCTGAGACAGAATAATATCATTTGTATCGGGTTCTATTCCGCCCGTATCAACAAGCAGGAAATTATGCCCCAGCCATTCGCAGTCGCCGTAAATTCTGTCCCTTGTTACACCTGGGGTATCATCAACTATTGAAAGTCTTGAACCTATTAACTTATTGAAAAGAGTTGATTTGCCGACATTCGGTCTGCCGACAATTGCAACAACAGGTTTTGCCATTTAGCTTCCTCCTTTCAAATCAACAATAAAGGCGGCTGTAATCAGCCGCCGAATATTAGTCCTTACTAATTACTTCTTTTCCGTTGTAATAACCACAGTTCGGGCATACTTTATGCGGAACTGTATATTCGGAACAGTTAGGGCATTTAACAAGAGTGGGAGCATTTAACTTCCAAACGCTTGAACGCCTCTTATTCTTTTTTGTCTTTGAAGTTCTTCTTGCAGGTACTGCCATGATGTTTCCTCCTTATTCCTCTTCAAGAAGCTGTAACAGCGATGCCATTCTTGGGTCAAACTCTTTTTTACAGCTGCATTTTTCTTTGTTTAAATTAGTTCCGCAAGTCGGGCATAATCCCTTGCAATCCTCGCTGCAAAGCATTTTCTGCGGAAGAAAAAGCTGAATTTCCTGATAAACATAATCGTTTAAATCAAGAACATCATTTTCAACAATAATAAAATCATCAAAATCATCGTCTTCATTTTCAAGCTTCTGAACAACAATTTTATTGATGTTGAAGGAATACTTTCTTTCAAATTCTTCAGCGCAGCGATCGCAAACTCCGAAGAAATCAAAAGAAATCTCAAGTTCGATATAAACAACGTCTGCTTTACAATACGCCTTGCCGATAACACTAACACCGTTTTTGAGTGGTTTATAGGTGCTGTATTCAAAATCGTCAAGACTCAGCTTTTCGTTTATTTCGATAACTTCATTATCAAAATTAAATAGATTAGTAAAGTTCAGTTGCATATATTCCACCCTTTAAGTTGCTTTAATATTATATATATACATTCTTCATTTGTCAATACTAAAATTGACTTAAACAAACAAAAAACACGCATTATAAAAATGCGTGTTAAAAATTTGTTATATTTCTTCGCAGAAATCAAAGATTTCAACAGGAAGATCTTCCTTATCACAGCTGATTGTGAAATAGAAATTGATATCTGTTGCGTTGCTGAGGTTGGTAAGCATCTCAAAGAACTGAGGAAGCTTTTCATATTCTCTGCCAACAATCTTAAAGGTTGCATCAACAAGAATATCAGTTACATCATAGTTACCTGCGCAAATACCTGCGAGGTAGCCGTAGAAAGCCTTGTGGCCTCTGATAGCATATGTATCTGTTTCTAAAAGACGAGCTCTTGAAGAAACATCATAGGTTAATTTAGGTTCTTTTTCAACGCAAACAACATTTCCGTCTGAATTTTCGACACAGAGATTAACAAGATCTATAAGCTTCTTTGTCTTTCCTGAGCCTTTGTTTCCGATGATAAGTTTGATCATTTTTAATCCTCCTAAGTGGGCTAATACAAATTTACAAGAATATAGTATCACAAACCCAACTGTTTTTCAAGTTTTTCTTTTTCATTTTCGTAACCGGGTTTTCCGAGAAGCGCAAACATATTCTTCTTGTAGCTCTCAACACCCGGCTGATTAAACGGATTTACGCCGAGAATATAACCTGAAACAGCGCAAACCTTTTCAAAGAAATAAATAAGCTCGCCGATGTTTTCTTCATCAATTTCATCAACATCAATAATTAAATTCTGAACTCCGCCCTCTGTATGCGCAAGAAGAGTTCCAAGACGTGCTTTATCATTAACCGTGCTCATATTTTCGCCTGCAAGGAAGTTAAGTCCGTCTATATTGCCATCCTGCTCCTTAATAACATACTCGCTCTGGGGCTTTTTAAAGTTAATAACAGATTCAAACATAAGAGCTGAGCCGCTCTCCTGAATGAACTGACCAAGAGAATGAAGGTCTGTTGAGAAAACGCAGGATACAGGGAATAAGCCCTTGCCATCCTTGCCCTCGCTTTCGCCGAATAGCTGCTTTAACCATTCGTTAAA
>CAMYWU010000192.1 GCA_947302895.1 uncultured Clostridia bacterium
GCAATAAAGGAAAAGCTAAAGCCTGAGAAAATTTATGTTGAATCCCAATGCCACGCAATTGGCTTTTATGAGCGTGAGGGCTTTAAAATCTGCACAGAAGAATTTCTTGATGTCGGCATACCCCACAAGGGTATGGAGCTGACGCTTTAAGGTGAAAAAATGGCTTCAAATAAAGAATATTTAGAATTTGTATTAGAACAGCTCTCCGAGCTCGACGGCATCACAAGCAGGGCTATGATGGGCGAATACATAATATATTATCAGGGCAAGATTATCGGCGGAATTTATGATGACCGCTTTCTTGTTAAGCAAACAGATTCCGCAAAAAAGCTCATTCCCGACGCTCCTCTCGAGCTACCCTACGAGGGCGCAAAGGAAATGCTTTTGCCCGATGTTGACAACAGGGATTTGCTGACAGAATTAATCCCTGCAATAGCAAACGACCTGCCTGATAAAAAGAAAAAATAAGGCTTTCGGAGGTATTAATATGGATATAAAAAAAGATTTTGCAATTCAGTTCAGGGTTCGGGGCGACAGCTTCGGCGGACCGTATATAAACGGCATATCCCTTGCAAACGGCGAAAGCGTTGATAAATGCGAGCTCGCTTATTCCGATGATGAAAAGAGCGAATATATTTCCTCCGACGGATACAAAATCAGCGCTTATCATATTGAAAAGAACGGGGTTTTTGAATGCTATACGGTTTTTGAAAACAACTCGGATTCTGTTGCAACGCTTGAGCTGCTTTCATCCTTTTGCATAAATAATATTGATGCAGATACACTCCATCGGGCAACCTCCTTCTGGAGTGCTGAGGGCAAGCTTTTAAGCCAGAAGCTCACCGAGCTCAATATGGAGCCCTCCTGGAGCGGCCACGGCTACAGGGTTGAAAAATTCGGTCAGCTCGGTTCGCTTCCCGTTCGCAAATGGTTCCCCTTCGCCGCTGTTGAAAACAGCCGTACAGGCGAATTTATCGGCGTTCAGCTCTACTGTCCTTCAAGCTGGCAAATAGAGCTTTTCAGAAGAAAAGACCCCCTCACCCTTACGGGCGGACTTGCTGATTTTGATTTCGGGCATTGGTGCAAAAACATAAAGCCCGGCGAGAGCTTTACCTCTCCCAAGGCAACGGTTGCAATCGGAAAAAGTCTTAACAAGGTATGCGATATGCTTGTTAAGGCTCAGAATCCTGCGATTTCCGAGGTTGACAGTGATTTACCCGTTATCTTTAACGAATACTGCACCTCATGGGGCAATCCGACAATTGAAAGCCTTGAAAAAACCGCAAAAAAGCTTCAGGGAAGCAAAATCCGCTATCTTGTTATTGACAGCGGTTGGGATAAAGAATGGTGGAACACCATCGGCGACTGGAACGTAAGCAAGGAGCTCTTTCCCGACGGACTTAAGCCCGTTAACGATATGATTAAATCATACGGACTTATCCCGGGCATATGGTTTGAGATGGAGAATGTTGCTCCGCTTGCAGACATATACGGCAAAACAGAACACCTGCTTTCACGAGACGGAATTCCGCTTTCCGTTTGCGGACGCCGTTTCCTTGATATGAGGGATGAATGGTGCGTTAAATACCTTGATGAGAAGGTATTGAAGCTGCTCAAGGATTCGGGATACGGATATATAAAGATAGATTATAACGAAACAACCGGCCTCGGCTGCGACGGCGCTGAAAGCCTCGGCGAAGGACTTCGCCAATATGTTCTCGGATGCCAGAGCTATTTCAGGCATATGCACGAGCTTATGCCCGAGCTTGTAATTGAAAACTGCGCAAGCGGCGGCCACAGGCTTGAAGCGTCAACAATGGAGCTTTGCTCAATGGCGAGCTTCTCCGATGCTCACGAATGCAAGAGCATACCGATTATTGCCGCAAATGTTCAGCGAATGATTAAGCCAAGCCAGAGCCAGATTTGGGCAGTTCTTCGCAAAAACGACGACCTCTATAGAGTTTACTACAGCCTTACAGCTGGATTTTTGGGAAGACTTTGCTTAAGCGGCGAGATATTCGATATTCCCGATGAAAACTGGGATGCGGCTTTGAAGGCGGTTGATTTCTATGAAGAAATTGCCCCGATTATCAAGGACGGTTACACAAGCATAATTGAATGCACCGCCGAGGATTACAGCAATCCCGAGGGATACCAGATTGTTCTTCGTGAGCTTGGAGACACGGCGCTTATGATTGTTCACACCTTTAAAAACGGCGCAAATCCGCCCGTTGAAAAATACATTTCCGATTGGAAAACCGTCTGCACTTTCGGAAGTGAAACAGATTCCGATTACAGAGGAAAAGCATATATTTTATCTAAATAATAAACGGCACCATCGGGTGCCGTTTTCATTTTTTCAAAAAATTTTTTCGTTTTAATTTTCGTTTAATCAAAGCGGTTTATGCTAAGGTCAATCCCGAAAGGGAAAACAAAAATAGTTTAACAAACTATAGGAGGAAAAATTTATGAAAAAATCCATTAAGAATACCATTATGATTGGTATGGCAGCGGTTCTTATCGGAACAAGCGCCGTTACGATAAGCTACGCAAAAGACGGAAAAGGCGCAAATGGGTTCTCCCCGCCATCGTTTTCTCAGCAATCAAGCGGCAATCAAAGCGGCAGCCCGTTTGAGAATTTCAGCAATGATGGCAATAATCAAAACGGCGGATTTGGCAAAAACCAAACTCCCGGTAATCAGCAAAACGACAGCAGCTCTCAGCAACAGCAACCGCCGAGCAATCAGCAAAACGACAGCAGCTCTCAGCAACAGCAACCGCCAAGCAACCAGCAAAACGATAGCAGCTCTCAGCAACAGCAACCGCCGAGCAATCAGCAAAACGACAGCGGCTCTCAGCAATCGCAATCCTCACAAAGCTCAGACAGCAACACTCAAAGCAGCTCATCTGCAGCAAATACCTCTTTGAGCGTTGAAACCCTTGCAGCAGAGGATGCAAGTGCAAGCAACACAGCAAAGCAACACCTTCCGCAAAACAGCTTCAAACACAAGGATACAAGCATTGTTATGGCTCTTTGCTATATGTTTGCAGCGCTTCAAATTGCAATTATCCTTGCAATTCTTGCCTATCTCATTATTTCAAAATTCAATGAAATCAGCTTCAACGAAGTTCTTGCAAATATGAAAAAGAGCAACAAGCAAGCATAATCACTCCTTTCAATATATTCAAAAACAGGCGCGGCTCCATACAGAGCCGCGCTTATCTTTAATCCGCTCTTTCACCGCTATTTTAAATATCTAATAATATTTTTAAAAAAGTTGTTGACATTGAAATATTAATTTGCTATTATATTTAAGCACTCGCAAGAGATGTTTGCCTACTTAGCTCAGTCGGTAGAGCATGCGGCTGTTAACCGCAGGGTCGTAGGTTCGAGCCCTACAGTAGGCGCCAAAAGAGAAAGACACCGTAAGGTCAATGTCATTAAGTTAATGACATAAAAATGAAAAAACGACACACTTGCATA
>CAMYWU010000193.1 GCA_947302895.1 uncultured Clostridia bacterium
TGCATCATCAAGAGAAACATCGTTTTTTTCAAGAAGGGAAACTATTTCATCAAGCCTTTTTATAGCCTGTTCATATGTTAAATCTGTTTTATTCATTTATCATAACCTCGCTGATTTTAGCCTTAGCCTGTCCGTCGGACAAAACAAGTTCAACCTCGTCATTAAGCTTTATATCGTTAACGCTGTTAATAACACGCTCGTTCTTTCTTGTTATTGAATATCCTCTTGCAAGAACCTCAAGCGGACTTAGGGCATTTAGCGCCCTTGCAGCGCCGCTCAAAGCATTCTCCTTTTTCAAGAGAATATTTTTATACGAAATCGAAAGCCGTTCAGAATAATTTGCAATGCCGCTTTCAAGATTATCAAAGAATGATGAAATATCGGATAAAGCGGAATTCGTTTTAATATTTTCAAGCTTTTCTTCGTTTTTTTCAATCAGTCTGTTAACCGAAGTTTCAAGAGCTATTCTGATATTACCGATACTGAGCATTTCGCTTTGCGCATCGGGAACCGCAAGCTCCGCAGCAGCGCTTGGAGTGGGCGCTCTTAAATCGGCAACAAAATCGCAGATTGTGAAATCCGTTTCATGGCCTACAGCGGAAATAATCGGCGTTTTACAACTGAAAACTGCTCTTGCAACCTCTTCGGTATTAAACGCCCATAAATCCTCAATGGAGCCGCCGCCCCTGCCGACAATAATAGTATCTATATCGCCCATTGAATCAAGAAAGCGAATCGATTTAACAATATCGGGTGCGGCATTGTCGCCCTGAACAACAGTTGGAACAATAACAACTTCGCAAAGCGGAAAACGGCGGGACAGGATATTCTTAATATCCTCAACAGCTGCTCCCATATTAGAGGTTGCAACGCCGATTTTCTTTGGATATTTCGGAATCGGCTTTTTATTTGCCTCGAAGAACAAGCCCTCTTTTTCGAGCTTTTCCTTAAGCTGTTCAAAAGCAAGCGTTAACGAACCAATGCCCTTTGGCTGCATATCCCTGACATAGAGCTGATAAACGCCGTCTCTTTCATAAACGCCAATCTGACCGAAACAAATAACGCTCATTCCGTTTTCGGCAGTAAATTTCAGCTTATAGTTATCACTCGAAAACATAACGCATTTAAGCTGGGACTTGCTATCTTTAAGCGTAAAATACATATGGCCGCTCGGATAGTGTTTAAAATTCGAAATCTCACCGCTGATGTAGATATTCTTAATCGGCGGTATTTCGTCAAGGAGCGCTTTAATGTAGGTATTAACTTGTGAAACAGTTAAAACATTCATAGTCCTTTATGTTTAAGCTCGGCATAAATTGCAACTCCCGCAGCATTATCAAGCGAAAACTCAGGCTGTGCAAAATACGCCTCGTATTTTTCATTAATTGTATTTCTTAAAAGTGAATTTGAGGAAACACCGCCTGAAAAAACAATCGGTATTTCTCCGTTTACCTTTACCAATTCATCAAGCATACTTGAAACGGTTTTTGAAATATAGCTTAAAACGAATTTTGCAATATCCTCTCTTGCTTCCCCGTTTTCAAGCATTGCTTTTGCTTTGTTTTCAACTCCGCTGAGTGAACAATTACCATTGATAATTGTTGGTTTAATCTTAAATTCAGCCGTGCTTTTTTGTGAAAGCAAATCAAGCTCTTTACCGCATGGGAAGCTCATACCGAGCATGACGCCCGTTCTGTCTATCGCCTGACCTGCCTTTAAATCAAGACTTTCAGAAACGATTTCAGCTTTGATAATTCTATCCCTATCGGGTGAAACAAGAAGCGCCTCGGTTGTTCCGCCGCTGAGATGAAACGCAATAAAACGTTCGCGAATTAAATCAAGCCTGTTGCAAGAATAAAGTGCGGCAAGGATATGACCAACCTGGTGGGAGGTTCTATACAGCTGAACTCCGCAAGCCTTCGCCGCTGCAGTTGCAGCGCTAACTCCTGCAAGAAAACAAGGCATATAGCTTCCTTCAGTATTTCTGGGCTTATCGCTTACGCCAACAGCTTCAATATTGCTCAAATCAAGCCTGTCCAGAAGTGCAGGAAGATTAACGGTATGCTGAAACACAGCGTCGCTCTGTCTCAATCCTTTTTCGCCGCTCTTAACCTTTAGCATTATCTTCTCGTTTTTAATTTCGCCTTCATTCAGAATAGCAACAGAGGTTGTATAGTTACTGGTATCAATACCGAAAAACATTATGCTCTGCTCCTTGAGAAAGCTCCGAGAATGCCGTTAACAAAAGCTGAATCCTCTTTTGAGGAATATTTCTTTGCAAGCTCAACAGCTTCGTTTATAGCAACTGAATCAGGAACATCGGGAACATATTTAATCTCATAAACTGCAAGTCTCAGAATTGCAAGATTAACCTTTGAAATTCGGGAGAGCTTCCAGCTCTTTGAAAATTCGGATATAACCCCATCCAGTTCTTCGCTTTTTTCACAAACACCGAATAACAGCTCTTTTGAATAGTCGCCGATTTCTTCGCCCTCTTCATCAAGAGCGGCAATTATTTCTTCGGGTGTGTTTTCTCCGAACAGGCTTTGAAAAACAAGTGCAAACGCCTGTTCTCTTTGCTTGTATCTGTTCATTTAAATCTCCAAAAAAGCCGACTGACAAAATATTTTCAGCCGGCTAAATATCAGTTTTCAGTTTCTTTAGGTGCATTTGAGCCGGCGGACTCTTCAAAATCAATTCCTGCAATAACAACGTTAACCTTGGAAACAAGCCTTCCTGTCATATTCTGGATTGCTTCCTTAACATTTGTCTGAACATTCTGAGCAACAGTTTTAATCTTTTTGTTTGGCTCAATGTTGATATAAATGCTAACGCTGATATCCTCGCCGTTTTGAGAAACTCTGACAGGGCTCATAACCTTTAAGCTTCCCTTTTTAATTGTGCTGATAACGTCAACGGGTCTGTTGGAAAAGGAGCTTACTCCCTCAACATCCTTTGCAGCATTAATTGCGATTGAAGAAATAACTTCTTCGGATATAACAAGATTACCCTTCTCACCTGATGTTGTTACTTCCATAAATATCGCCCTCCAATTTAAATTACAACGTATTATAACATAAGGCGAATAAATATACAATACTTTAATATTAAATATCTATAAATTATTTTGACTGTATTATTGAAACATCTTCAAATGAACATCCGAGCTGCTGCATTGCAATATCCTTAATCTGCATTATAAGCTCATCGCTAAGCTCTTTTGAATCGATAATTATATCCGCTCTTTCTCCATCACTGCTGACAACTGCAATACAGTTATTTACGCCCTTAGCAGTAACAAGAGTTTCAATTTTGTTTTCTATTTCAATATTATCCGAAAGTCTTGCAACATTTTTTGCAGCCTCTTCCTTTGCCCCGCTTCCCTCTTCGCTTGATTCAACTACCTTCTGAAGCTTTTCAAGCGCTTCATCCCTTGCGTTTTGCCTGTTCATTCTTGCGGAAACAAAGTATGAATTTTCACT
>CAMYWU010000194.1 GCA_947302895.1 uncultured Clostridia bacterium
CTTCAATTGATGAAACGGTTAAATATCTTTTCAGGCTTTATGACGGCGAATATGTTGAAAGCGTTATAATGAAATACAAATACGGCTATACTATCTGTGTTTCAAGCCAGGTTGGTTGCAAAATGGGCTGCAGTTTCTGCGCTTCAACTCTCGCAGGCTTTAAAAGAAATCTTCTCCCTTCCGAAATGGAAGGCCAGCTGCATACGGCTCAGAAGGATTTGAATATAAGAATTTCCCATATTGTTTTAATGGGAATAGGCGAGCCGCTTGATAATTATGATAATGTTATTAAGTTTTTAAAGACCGTTAATGATGAAAGCGGAATTAATATTTCAATGAGGGATATAACCCTGTCAACCTGCGGAGTTGTTGATAAGATATACGACTTAATGGACGAGGGCTTACCTATAACCTTAACAATTTCGCTTCACGCTCCGAATGACGAGCTCAGAAGCCAGATTATGCCAATTAATAAAAAGTACGGAATTGGCGAGGTTGTTAAGGCTTGCAAGGATTATTACATAAAAACATCAAGAAGAGTATCCTTTGAATATACCCTGATTAAAGGCAAAAACGATTCAAGGGAATGCGCTCTTGAACTTGCAAGACTGCTTGGCAAATTTAACTGCCATATTAACCTCATACCTGTTAACTCAGTTGAAGAAAGAGGAAATGTTGCATCCTCTGAAAAGGATATCAATAATTTTCTTGAAATCTTGAAATCAAAAGGAATTAATGCTACAATAAGAAGAACACTTGGTTCTGATATAAATGCCTCCTGCGGGCAGCTACGCAGAAAAAAACAAGGCGGTGAATAATCTTGAAAATAGTTGCTAAAACAGATAAGGGATTAGTCAGAGAGAGCAATCAGGACGCTTATGCTGTTGGCGAGCTTCCGGGCGAGGTTGCCTGGGCAGTTGTTTGCGACGGTATGGGCGGCGCTGCAGGCGGAAACATTGCTTCCGCTCTTGCGGTTAAGGTTATCAGCGATAAAATAACCTCTTGCTATAATCAGAAGATGAGGGATTCCTCAATTTTCAATCTGCTCGATTCTGCTATAACTGCTGCAAATATTGAGGTTTATGATATGGCTGATTCGCAGCGGGACCTCAAGGGAATGGGAACAACCGTTGTTTGTGCGATTGTTCGCCAGGATACAGTTTATATTGCTCATGCGGGCGACAGCAGAGCTTATATTGCCGGTGAAGATGAAATCAAACAGATAACAACGGACCACAGTATGGTTCAGGACCTGGTAAACAAAGGCAAGATAACTGCTGAAGAGGCTGAGCATCATCCGAATAAGAATATAATAACAAGAGCTGTTGGAGTTGATAAGCGAATTAAAATCGATTCCGACCAGTTCGATTTAGAAGATAACCAAACGCTTATTCTTTGTACTGACGGCTTATCAAACTATGTTTCAACCGATGAGCTTCTTGATGATATTAAAGACGGTCAGTATTATGCTTTTGCAGACAGACTTGTTAAGCGTGCAAACAACAACGGCGGCGGCGACAATATAACTGTTGTTGCAATATCTAAATAGTTTTAAGAGGTATTTTGATATATGGATAATTATGTTGGAAAAAGATTGGACGGAAGATACGAGGTTCAGGAGATTATCGGCGTTGGCGGTATGTCCGTTGTTTATAAAGCGTACGATAATGTTGATGACAGAATCGTTGCCGTTAAAATACTTAAAGAGGAATTCTCAAAGAACGAGGAGTTCAAGAGAAGATTTAAAAACGAATCAAAGGCGATTGCTCTGCTTTCACACCCGAATATCGTTAAGGTATATGATGTAAACTTCGGCGAAAAGCTCCAGTATATCGTTATGGAATATATCGACGGTATAACTCTTAAAGAGTATATCACAAAGCAGGGCGCAATAACCTGGAATGACGCACTGTTCTTTATGACACAGATTTTAAGGGCTGTTCAGCACGCTCATGATAAGGGAATTGTTCACAGGGATATAAAGCCCCAGAATATTATTCTTCTTCCAAACGGAAATATTAAGGTAACCGATTTCGGTATCGCAAGATTTTCAAGAAGTGAAACAAAAACCTTAACAGAGCAGGCAATAGGTTCTGTTCATTATATTGCTCCCGAGCAGGCAAAGGGCGAATCAACCGATGAAAAGGCTGATATTTATTCGCTTGGCGTTGTATTGTATGAAATGCTTTCGGGAAGCGTTCCTTTTGATGCGGACAGCGCTGTTTCGGTTGCGCTTATGCAGGTTCAGGCAGACGCTAAAAGGCTTACCGATATAAATGCCGATATTCCGCTTGGTCTTGAACAGATTTGCGTTCACGCAATGCAAAAGGACCCCCGTGATAGATACCATACAGCAAGCGAAATGCTTATTGATATCGAGGAGATTATAAGAGACCCGAGAACCGTATTTAACTACGATTCAGGCTATGATACCAACCCGACAAGAATTGCAAGAAATCAAACATTTATTCCTAAATACGATTATCAGCAGTATGAACCCGACGAAGAGGAAGAAGACCCGAACCGCAAAAAGAAGGTTGTAACCGCTGTTATAATCGGAATTATCGTTCTTGGCGCAGCTATTGCGCTTCTTGTTATGGCGGTAACAAATAATATGAATGCAACAACTCACAAGATTGAGAACTTTGTTGGTTTATCATATGATGAGCTTATTTCAAGCAAGATTTATGATTATGAGTTTACTGCTGAGTATGAGCAGCGCTCCGATGTTCAGGCTGGAGTTGTTTTAGCTCAGAATCCGCAGGAGGGAACAAAGGTTCTCAGCGGTTCAAAGGTTGTTTTAACCGTTTCGGCTTCTGCTGATGATATAAGCGTTCCGAATATTTACACATATTCTGAGTCGCAGGCAAAGCAGGCCCTTGAAAAGGCAAAGCTTGTTAACTACAGATTCCTTTCTGTTTCAAGCGAAAATGTTGAATCAGGAAAGGTTGTTTATACCGACCCAAAGGCAGGAACAATTGTTTCTTCCGAGGACGAAATTGTTATATATATTTCAACAGGTCCTTCAACAACTGTTGTTAAAACCTTAAAAATTCCTGATGTAAGCGGACTTTCAAAGAGCGGCGCAAGGGCATTCCTTGAAAAAACAGGCTTTAAGAATATTTCCTTTATCACTCAGGATAGTCCCTATCCTAAGGATGTTGTTATTTCACAGTCTCCTGCGGCAGGCGAGAGCGTTACCGAAACTGAGGCTATCAAGCTCGTTATAAGCTCAGGAACAACAACCACAACAACTGAAAAGCAGGTTAAGGTTTCCGTTACCATTAAGCTTCCCAAGTGTACTAATTCTAAGGGCGAATATAAAACCGATACCCTTAAGGTTCAGATTGACGGCTCAACCTATCTTAATCAAACCGTTACTCTTGATGGCTCTAATAAGATTATCAGCGTAAACGGCGACG
Source organism: uncultured Clostridia bacterium (assembly GCA_947302895.1). GTDB lineage: Bacteria > Bacillota > Clostridia > Oscillospirales > Acutalibacteraceae > Eubacterium_R. Next base: position 3,423 of record CAMYWU010000194.1, read on the forward strand.
GAGTTAATTCGCAGACAATCTCCGTTTCCC
>CAMYWU010000195.1 GCA_947302895.1 uncultured Clostridia bacterium
CAGCTGCGCCCTGAGGTGCTGCAGGAGCAGGAGCGGGAGCTGCTTCGGGTGCGGGTGCTGGTGCAGGTACAGGAGCTGCTGCAACAGGAACTGCTGCAACAGGAGCTGCTGCAACAGGAGCTGCGCCGCCCTCTTCAACTGATACGTTATAAGGTGTTCCGTTAACATAGATAGTATAGTTTTTCATAATTAATCCTCCAAAGAATGTTATTATTTAACAGTATGTTTTCTGGGTATTGTTGTTTCTCTTTTGCCCGAAAGCATATCGAGCGCATTTATAAGCTTTGCCTTTGTTTGTTCGGGAGTGAATACGTCATCAACCGCTCCGCATGCTGCTGCCGTAAATGCAGAGCCGAGGGTTTGAGCGTATTCCTTTTCAAGCTCTTCCCTGCTCTCGCCATTTGCAAGTCTTTCGTTAAACAGAAATGCAACTGCGCTTTCGGTTTCAAGCGGGGAAATAACCGCATCCTCCCAGCCGAAAAAAGCTTTGTTGTTGCGGTAAGAAGAGGAGTTTCCTTGCCCTTCTTGAGTCCCTTGCCGTTTGCAATTGTTATAATCGGGATTGAAAACGCATCGCAAAGCTTTATGAGCGCTTCTGCTTTATATGAACAGCATACGCAAAGCTCTTTTTCGCCGAATGCAATAATGCCGACTGACTCTCCGCCAACACAGGCAAGCGCCGTTAAAACATTGCAGCCATAGTCCTTTTTAAGCTCTATAACCGAGCCTGCATCAGCAATTGCGCCGACAAGCTGAGCGCTGTCCATATCGCCCGAGGGAACTGAAACGCTGCTTTGAGCTTCAAATATTCCTGCAACCTCAAGATTGTTTGAGGGAAGAATTGCAAGAAGCTCTTTTACCTTAGCTGTTGCTTCTTCAACATCTGAAACAGTTATATCAACTATTCCGTCCTCAGCGCTCTCCTTAACTGATACTTCACTCGGAGCTGTAACATAGAAATCTGCGCCGTCAAGAGCAATAACAACATCAGCCATATTTGCAATAAGAGCAGATGTTCCGATACAGACGCCTGCAACAATAGAAATCTGAGGCACAACGCCCGATAATCTTGCAGATGCCTTAACAAGCTCGCCGTATGCTGAGAGAACCTCAAAGCCCTCTGTAAGCTTAACGCCGTTTGAATCGTATATGCCGACAACAGGACATCCCGTCTTCTCGGCAAGTGAATATATCTTTTTAATCTTTGCGCACTGAGCAACGGTTATTGCGCCGCTGTTTTCCTGCGAATTCTGGGCAAAAGCATATGCAGGAGCGCCGCCGATAAGACCGAAGCCTGCATCAACCTCGGCATCGCCGTCAGTTGATTTTGCAAATGCATCAATAGGAGTGAATTCGCCGCCGTCAAAAAGCAATTCAAGCCTTTTTTGCGAAATTGTTTTTTCCATTAAATATCCTCCTTTAAAGGATTGACGGGATAAATCAATATCCCTAAAATATACTATTTTAATAATAACATTAAATTTAGACAATAGCAATAGTTTTTTTAAATTGTGATTTATCGGGCAGTCGAAATGATACAGGGGGACACACCGCCTGCGGAGGAATGTCCCCCTGTATCATTGGAGACGCATTCCTATCGGCGAACGAAAGGGACGTTCCCTCCTCAGCACACGGGGACGTTCCTCCGCCGAACCATTCTTATTTGTTGCGCGCTCGGAGGTGCGTCCCCATGGCGCACGAATAGACGCGTCCACTTTACTTCAGTTCCGGCAACTCCCCGACAAATCACAATTAAAAAGGGAGAGCAAACGCTCTCCCTTAGTTATTCACTTTTGCCTGCTGAGCGAAGGAGCTTTTTGATTTCCTGCTCAGAAAGCTCACGGTATTTTCCCTGAGGAAGCATTCCGAGTTTAATCGGTCCTATGGCGGTTCGCTTTAACCTTGCAACCTCAAGTCCCTGGCTTTCGCACATTTTTCTGATTTGTCTGTTTCTTCCCTCTTTGAGAATAAATTCAAGAACAACCCTGTTTTCCTCGGTTGTTAAAACCGTAATCTCGCAGGGAGCGGTTTTTTTGCCCTCGATTTCAATGCCGTTTCTCATATTAAAGAGCATTTCATCCGTAACCTTCGGACGAACTGTAACACGGTATACCTTGGCGTAATTATGCGAGGGATGGGTCATTGCATTGGTAAATGAGCCGTCGTTTGTAAGAATAAGCAAGCCCTCGCTGTCCTTATCAAGTCTGCCGACGGGATATATTCTTTCATCAATATCCTTAACTAAATCCATAACGGTTTTGCGGTTTTGTTCATCGGATACGGTTGTTACATATCCCCTTGGCTTATGGAGCATAATATATATCATTTTTCTGTTTTTAACGCTTGTTATCTTTTGCTTTCCAACGGTTACAAGGTCCTTTCTCGGATTGATTTTCTGACCAATCTGAGCAACGTGGCCGTTAACCTTAACCTTGCCTGCTGCAATAAGCTCCTCGCTTTTTCTTCTTGAAGCCCTGTTCGGCTAAAAACTTCTGAAGTCTTATTTCGTTATTTGCCATCTTTTAATATCCTCATTTGCTATAATCTTAGCAGTTTTCACCTTTGTTTTTCCGATAAACACTTCTTCTTTTCCAACTGTATCGCCCTTGCTTACGGGCGCATATATGAAAGGATAAAAATATCTTTTAACTGTTACAGAGTTTATCGCCTTAACGCTGTATTCTGCAGAGCAGTTAACGCTTTCTCTTTCACCGCCGACAACGCTTATTCTTACATTTTGATTTTGGTTTATATCTTTATAACACTTTTTTGCATAATTTACAAGTGTTTTATGGTCCTCCCAGTCATCGGGGGCTGAAAGGGTTACGCTGATTATTATATTTTCACCATATTTATATATGCTGACAAGGCAGCGCCCTGCTTTTTCGGTATAGCCTGTTTTAAGACCGATAAAGGAGGAATCATAGCTAAGAAGCTTATTATGATTATAAATCGTTTCAGTCTTACCGTTAATGCTGATATCCTTGCTTTTCATAGCGGCAATATCTTTAAGCTCGCTGTTTTCAAGCGCATATTCTGAAAGGAGCGCCATATCGTAAGCAGTTGAATGATTGCCCCCTTTATCAAGTCCCGAAGGGGTTACAAACTGAGTTGATTTCATACCTATTGAGCGGGCTTTTTCGTTCATTAACTCAGCAAAGCTTTTCACCGAGCCCGAAATATGAAATGCTATGGCATTTGCGGCATCATTTCCCGAAGCAATCATTGCGCCGCAAACCAAATCATAGAGCGAAATCTCATCTCCGCTTTCAAGATAAATGGATGAGCCCTCACAGCCTTCAATCATTTCGGGCGTAATTTTTACAGTATCGCCGAGATTGCCCTTTTCGCACGCAATAAGACAGGTCATAATCTTTGTTGTTGATGCAACGGCACGCATTTCATATGCGTTTTTTTCAAAGAGTATTTCGCCCGAATAAGCATCAATAAC
>CAMYWU010000196.1 GCA_947302895.1 uncultured Clostridia bacterium
CTGAGTTACATCTCGATTTATACGCTATTTAATTCTATTGGTGCTTCTCGTTTGTTTGCCATATTAACAGATGCGGATACTTGTACCGCATCTGAGAGGAAGAACAAATGCAGTGATTATTAATATATTGCTTACCTAAATTAATTAAAAGCAATATATTTCAATCACGGAATTTGTTATGACGAGAGTTACACCTCGATATTAACTATTCATTTTTAACGCTTTGATATTCTATAATATTTAATATGATTTGTCAAGATTAATATTTTAATACGGGAGGGTTTGCGCCCTCCCGTATGTTTTTTATTTCGAAAGCTTTAAAACCTTTTTATAGCTCAGCGCTGTTAAGGCGGCTGATATCAGGATGAACACACCTGTTACAAGGTTGTGGTTGAGCTTTGTTCCGAGGAATACAGAAAGCACTGTTAATCCCATTACAGCAAACATATTCGGGAACATATAAATTGCAACGGCGCTCCCCTGTTTGATAACCTCAATCTCGTTTTCCCATTCAAGCTTCATATGCCTAATTCCGCAGACACAGCCCCAGGCTGTTGAGAAAGCGCAGAGCCCAATTCCAAGCGCCATATAAAGCAGTGTGTTTAAAACTGGCGCTTTTGCCGAGATGCAAAGCAGGAGTATTGAAAGCTCCATAAACGGAACGGTTAAACACATATTAAAAAGCATCTTGCCCTGATAAACAGTTTTCTTTTCAATTGGAAGGCTCTGAATTATCCAATAATTCTTGCCCTCAAGCGAGGGAGAGCAGGCTGTTGATGCAAGCATTCCGATAAAGAAATAAACAATAAAGGGTATTGCCGGCTGGAGCATTTTTGCGCTCAGCGGCGCTCCCTGCGTTACCGCTCCTATAACCTTATCAAAACCGAAAATAAGAACAACAATGCTGAACAGCAGCGATAATACTTCGCCCATCCCGACATTTACAATATATGTTGTTGAGCCCGTGAAGCGCTTGAATTCCTTAAAAGCGATTGCGCTTACAACGCTTTTTTTCTTTTGCTTTTGCATACGGAATTTTCTTGCAGCCGCATGGGATTTGAGCGCAGAATTGATATTTCTGTATGACCTGCCGACAATGCTGAATAACAGTGCAAAAAGCGCTGCGCTTATTCCGATTATAAGCAATATATCAACAACCGAAAAACCCGTTACCGCACCGCTGAACCATTTAACAGGAAGATAGTACTTTGCAACGCCTTCGGTTGCGCCCGAAATGCTCTGCATGGTTTTATCAACCTTATCATTACGGAACATATCCTCGATAAAGAATCTTAAGCTGAAGCAGATAACAACAAAAACAAAGGTTAAAACCGTTTGAACAATATTCGTTTTTCTAAAGCCTGCGCTCAGCCTTGCAATAATAAAGCCCAAAAACGAAGCAATAAGCATTGGTATTATCGGCAGAAAAAAGGTTAAAACAATCCAAACCGGATATGTCAGCACCCCTGGCTTTGCATATACCGAATACCCGATAAGCATTGCAAGCGATATGCTGAGATACCAGGGCAGACTTTTGATATACATATATAAAAACTTACACCCTGCAACCGTTTTTGCTTCAAAAGGAAGCGACATAAGCATATCATATTCCTTGAAATTGAAAAGATATCCGTTTGTTTTAAACAAAGTAAAGGTAAAACCGAGAATGCTTATGAGCAGCGCACACATTTTCGGCGCAGAGCTGATAATTCCGCTCTCGGCATAACCAATACAAATTGAAACGGAATATGCCATAATCATTAAATAAATAACAATTGCGCCGATTATGCCGCCGATTATTTTCTTTTTCTTCTTTTTATCGTCGCTGTGGCGCAGGCAATTAATGCGGCTTGTTGAAAGAAGCAGGGCTTTCAGAAGAACAAGATTATTTTTCTTCATCATATGCCTCCAGGAAGGTTTCTTCAAGTGAATGACCCGCTGTCAGTTCTTCCATACTGCCCGCTGCAACAATCTTTCCCTGCTTTATTATTGCAATTTTGTTGCAGAGCTTTTCGGCAACATCAAGAACATGGGTTGAGAAAAAGATTGCGCATCCCTCTTCACACATTTCGTGCATTATGTTTTTAAGAGTAAAGCTCGCCTTCGGGTCGAGTCCTACAAAGGGCTCATCCAAAACAAGCAGCTTCGGGTTATGAATAAGAGCGGAAATAATTGCAACCTTCTGCTTCATTCCGTGGGAATAGGAGCTTATAAGGTCGCCAAGAGAAGATGTTATTTCAAACATATCGGCATATTTTTTAATTCTCTCCTCACGCTCCGCTGCTCCGATACCGAAAACATCCGCAATAAAATTAAGATACTGAATTGCAGTTAAATTCTCGTATAAATCGGGATTATCGGGTATGTATGCCGTAATCTTTTTGCATTCAATCGGCTCATCTTTAATCGAATGACCGTTGATAAAAATCTCGCCCTCTTCAAAATCAAGCACGCCGACTACCGCACGGATTGTTGTTGACTTACCTGCACCATTATGACCGATAAAGCCATAAATATCGCCGCTTTCAACAGTTAAACTTACATCATCGGCAGCCTTGCTCTTGCCGTTATATGATTTTGAATAGTGCTTTATTTCAAGCATTGCCTTGCTCATAGTTTACTCCTTATATCATCTCGCAAAACACAGGGGACACACCGACTTCGCAGGAATGTCCCCTGTGTTTCGGGGAAATCATTTAAAATCTTCTTTGGTTATGCAGTTGATATGTTCGCTTCGCTTTTCACCCAGAAGCGGAACGTCGGCGTTTTCAACTGTAAATTGATACTTAAAGCCGAGCTTTTCCTGAACTCGCTTTGATTTTTCGTTGCCGTCGTAGTAGCCGCACCAGACCTTGCTCATGCACAGCTCCTCAAATGCACGTCTGAGCATAGCCTTGCTTGCTTCGGGGATTAAGCCTTGACCCCAGAAGGGCTTGCCAATCCAGAAACCGAGCTCGCATTCATCATCGCTCTTTTCATCACGGAATGTAAGTGTCTGCACAAACCCAGCATTATATTTTTTCCCCACACCTATTTTGTTGGTCTCTGCTCTTTCTCGTTGTTTCTGTCTAGCCTCAGAATCCGTTTCATATCCCAAAACTTCTTCATCGATTCGCGATTGAGTTTGGCTTCTCAAATTGTTATGAATACCTGCAAGCACAATAATGTATTTATATCCAGCATCTATAGCCTTGTTAATAAGACCAATATAGTTTGCAGTTTTTCCTGATTGTACATAACCAACCACCATCGCTCTTTTTGCAAGAAGGCGGGCATGAAATTGTGTATCATTTACACCATCGATCATGGCATATTCAAAAGAGACCCGTCTGCCGGTTTTTTTGTAATAGTTTTTACAGGCTTCGATCAGTGCTTCGACTCCCCTGCCGCGGTTTGCCGGCATCAGCTTTGAACGCGTTTCATCGTCCGGTGCA
>CAMYWU010000197.1 GCA_947302895.1 uncultured Clostridia bacterium
AATAATGGCTCTCCACCACTTATTACTAATCTTTCAGGATTAAGTTTTGAAATAAAATCTATAATCTTTTCATAATTATCATTTTTAATCATATTTGGATTATCAGATGTAATACAATAATCACAATTAAGATTACATTCTTTAGTTGATTCATAACAAATATTAAGCATTAAGTACCTCCCATTGATTAACGATCGACTCAAACTCAGATGTTGGGATTATTATTTTTCCATAGTGTTCAATTTGTAATGTTTCAATTATATTATTATTGCCATGAGCATTTACCAAGTGAATGAGTTTCTTTTGAAGCAAAGTAGAAATTTGTAATTTGTATTTTTTGGAAAGAACAAGACACCGAATTAGATTTAAGTTTTCATTAGGGTTAATAGCAAAGCGAATATCTATTTCAGTTGGCTTTGGTTTTATGTTACAATTATCAATGTAAGTGTTTGTTGAAAGGTCGTATGCATATGCATCAATGTTTAAGTAAACAGTGTCTAGTAATTGTTCTTTACCAAAATATTTATGTTTTATTGCCCAAGTATCTTCAAGTGCCCATAGATCAACAGATACATTATCAAATTGAATTTTATATCCGTTAAAACGATTTACAGATATTATAGCTTTTTCTATATATTTTTTTATTGCTGTTTTAAGAATATCACTTTTAATATCAACAACAATATCAACATCTCTATAATTGTACTCGCCTTTAAACAAATAATCTCGTACAAACCCACCGAACACAATTACTTTGTAATTTGAGCATAAAAAATCAATAAGACTAATAAGCTCTTTTTCGTTATAAAAACATTTATTAAAGTATCCAGACAAACAATTCATCTTACACCATCACAACAATGTAGTAATAATTTATTATACCATATATTTAGTAGAATTCAACTATAAAAAAATATTTTTATAGCATATAGTATTATTTAAAAACTAAAATATAATCACCTAGATACTGCCAAATTAATTTATATGCTTAATAAACGTTATATATAATCAATCGTTTATACTCTCCGTTCCCTGCACTAGTCAACGAATGCAGATTTCATAACTTTGAAGTTCTTGCCGACCTTGATTGTCGGGAAGTCTTCACGGTAAAATAAGAACCTGCGCCACTAAATCGCGGTGCAGAACCTTGTTAGCAAGCTAATAATTCTCTTGCTGCCTGAACGGAACAGCCGATGATTTTGGATACCTCCATCGGCGTGAGAAATACAAGTTGAAAACACAGGGGGCAGTTCAGTGTTTCTTACGTTATTCCGGAATTTTTTTGTTTAATATTGATGATTGAATTAAAATATTGTATTATTATCACGGTGATATAAATGAAGGATTTACATATACATATCGAAAGAGGCGAATACACCCTTGACTGGATTGAGCAGTTCATACGCAAAGCCGAGCAGATGGAACTTGATGAAATCTGCCTGTTGGAGCATACCATCAGATTCAGGGAGTTTCATCCGGTTTTCAAAGAGGCAAGGGAATACAATAGATATCAGCGAAAATGGGTTGACGAAAAGCTTCTGAGTGCTCATTCATTTGATGAATTCAAGGAGCTTGCCGAAAAGGTAAGGGGCAGGGATTATCCCGTTAAGGTTTCTTTCGGGCTTGAGGTTTGTTATTTTGAGCAACACCTTGATGAAATTCGCTCTCTTGTTTGTGACGGTTTTTTTGACTATCTTTTAGGCTCTGTTCACTGGATTGATAATTGGACATTCAATCAGCGAAAGTATCAGTGGATAGGCAGAGATGTAAACGCAATCTATCGCCGATACTTTGAGCTTGAAGAGAGTCTTGCTCAGTGTGGCATATTTGATATCATCGCCCATCCCGATCTGATTACCTGCCACGGGTTTTATCCCGATTATGATTTGAAAGACTCCTATAAAAGGCTTTGCGAAAAGCTAAAAAGCAACGGCGTAGCTTTTGAAATGAACACGTCAAAAGGACTCGGGGTTAACTCCGAATTCTTTGAAATCGCAAAAAAGGTCGGAGTAAGCTTTACAACGGGCTCCGATGCTCACTGTGTTGAGGATGTAGGGCGCCGCATCAGCGAGGTAAGCCGACTCGTTACCTGCATTTGAGATAATAAAAACAGACTGAAAAATCAGCATTTTCATTAATGCCTAGGATTACTAAACCTCAACCACATGCCAACCAAATTATCAACAAACCGCCTAAACACTTTATAATTTTGGCATTCCAACCCTGCACCTCGACCGAAAACGCCAAAGCTCTGCAAACACACAGGAATTTCATATTATTTTGTGGAAAATCCCGCAAAAATGTGATACAATGCAGCTTGAAAACAAATTAACGGGAGGAAAATATGTTTTATTATTTAGTTGCACCTATAATGACTTATAATTTCATTCTGATTGCGGCTGCGGTTATACCCGCAATTTTTCTGATGGTTAAGGTTTATAAATCAGACCGTTTGGAAAAAGAAAGCCCTGCACTGCTGTGGAAATTAGTAAAGGCAGGCATTCTTTCATCCCTGCTTGCCTTGGTGGAGGAAAAGGTGCTTTCGCTGATACTGAATTCCGTGCTTGATGCAAACACGGTGGCATACAATATCGTTCTGTACTTCGTTGTGGTTGCCTGCTCGGAAGAAAGTTCAAAATATCTTTTCCTGAGACGCAACACCTGGAAAAACAGTGAGTTCAATTCGCAGTTTGACGGCGTTGTTTACGCAACCTTCGTTTCCCTTGGTTTTGCCCTTTGGGAAAACATCAGCTATGTGCTTAGCTACGGTTTTGCAACCGCCGTTGTAAGAGCCGTTACGGCAATTCCCGGCCACGCATGCTTCGGCGTATTCATGGGCGTATTTTACGGCATTGCAAAAAAATACGATTATCAGGGAAAGAAATTTGAATCAAAGCTGTTTCGCATTTTCTCATTCGTTCTGCCTGCGCTGCTGCACGGCGCTTATGATTACATTGCAACTATGGAGCAGGAACAGGGCGGATGGTATTTCGTTGCTTTCGTGGCAGTACTGTTTTTCGTATCCTACATATTGGTTGGCAAAGCATCAAAAAAAGACAGATATATTTAAAGAAGACCTCGGAAAAAGGGCTTTCAAATCCCTATGTCCAATGCCCTAAGCCGAGGTTCTTTTTTTCTCTATCCCCATAGGCATTCGGGATTCGAACCGAGTAAGCCTTAAATTGCATATTTCACGCCCCTTTTTCCGCTTTTTGTCTCACCATACGGAAGTATGCTTTCACCAAAAAACGAAAAAATGAACGCAAACAATGAATTTTAAGGTGCTTCGCAGTTTTGACCTGTTCATTTTTTGCAAAGACAAGGCAAAGCGGTGAAGCAAGGCTGGCGCCTTACAAGGCGCTTTAACGCAGTATTTGTGAAAAAGGGACGGTCAAAACCTTGCTGGGTTCGAATCCC
>CAMYWU010000198.1 GCA_947302895.1 uncultured Clostridia bacterium
TTGCTCTTCTGAGGTCGCCCTTTCTGTGAGGACCGTCAAGAATCATCTGGTCGCCGGTGTAAGCGTGGATTGTGCACATAATACCGCTCTGAATCTCAGCGTAATCGTTGAGAGCCTTTGCCATAGGAGCAAGGCAGTTTGTTGTGCATGAAGCAGCAGAGATGATTTTGTCATCAGCTGTAAGTGTTTCATGGTTAACGTTGAAAACGATTGTGGGAAGATCATTTCCTGCGGGAGCAGAAATAACAACCTTCTTAGCGCCGGCATTGATGTGAGCCTGTGCCTTATCCTTTGAGCAGTAGAAACCTGTGCACTCAAGAACAACGTCTACATCAAGCTCGCCCCAGGGAAGCTCTGCAGCGTTTGGTTTAGCATAAATTGTGATTTCCTTGCCGTCTACGATGATTGAATTTTCAGTAGCCTCAACAGTGTGCTTACCTTCGCCGATAACACCTGCATAGCCTCTCTGAGCTGTATCATACTTAAGAAGATGAGCAAGCATTTTGGGATCTGTAAGATCGTTGATTGCAATAACTTCATAGCCCTCTGCGTCAAACATCTGACGGAAAGCAAGACGACCGATACGACCGAAGCCGTTAATAGCAACTTTTACCATTGGATTGTACCTCCGAAATTTAATTAAATTGTTTATTTTTTAGCAATATTATTTTATACTATTTGTTTCAAATTTTCAAGAAAAAAATTCAAGTTTTACATATTATACAAAATATTTTCACCGAGAATAAAATATTTTATTGCATTAAAGCGCTAAATCTGCTATAATCAAAACACTTAAATTTAAAAGTAGGAGGAAAAACTATGACTTCGGCACAAATCGGTATTATGATTTCAATTGTTGCATATCTTGCAGTTGTTGTTATCATAGGAGTTATTTACTCAAAAAGAACAAAGAATGTCGGCGATTTCTATCTCGGCGGAAGAAAGCTCGGCCCTCTTGTAACTGCAATGAGCGCAGAGGCCTCGGATATGAGCTCCTGGCTGCTTATGGGACTTCCCGGCGTTGCTTATTTAACAGGCGTTGCAGACGCAGGTTGGACTGCAATAGGTCTTGCAGTGGGAACATATTTCAACTGGCTTATTGTTGCAAAGCGCCTTCGTCAGTATTCGGCAAACATCGGGGCAATAACGATTCCCGATTTCTTCTCAAAGAGATATAAGGATAAAACAAATATCCTTCTCGGACTTTCGGCGCTTGTTATTATCGTTTTCTTCGTTCCGTACACTGCTTCGGGATTTGCGGCTTGCGGCAAGCTTTTCGGAACTCTTTTCGGCATTGATTACCATATTGCAATGGTTGTTTCGGCAATCGTTATTGTTGGATATACCTCGCTCGGCGGTTTCAATGCTGCTTCAACAACCGACTTTATTCAGTCAATCATTATGACTATTGCGCTTGTTATTGTACTTTGCTTCGGCATCTCACAGGCAGGCGGTATGGCAGCAGTTGCAGAGAATGCAAAGAGCATTGAGGGTTATTTTGATATGTTCAAGTCCTACGACCCGACAACAAACACCGCTTCAAAATATGGCTTTATAACAATCGTTTCAACTCTTGCGTGGGGTCTTGGCTACTTCGGTATGCCCCATATTCTTTTAAGATTTATGGCTATTGAAGACCCGAAGAAGATTAAGCTTTCAAGAAGAGTTGCAACAATCTGGGTTGTTATCTCAATGGCAATCGCTGTTTTAATCGGTATGGTAGGTCTTGCAATGGTTGCAAAGCAGGGCAACGGCTTTGAAGCACTTGAGGACAGCGAAACAATCATTGTTCAGATCGCAGATCTTCTTTCAACAAAGGGCTTCATCTTTGCTCTTATCGCAGGAATTATCCTTGCAGGTATTCTTGCTTCAACAATGAGTACGGCAGACAGCCAGCTTCTTGCTGCATCTTCATCAATGAGCGAAAACATCCTCGGCGGTCTTTTCAAGCTCAAGCTCGGCGAAACCGCACAGATGGTTGTTGCAAGAGTAACACTTATAGTTATTTCGGTTATCGGTGTTGTTATTGCATGGGATAAGGATTCAAACGTATTCAAGATTGTATCCTTTGCGTGGGCAGGCTTCGGCGCATCTTTCGGTCCTGCGATGATTCTTTCGCTTTTCTGGAAGCGCTCAAACAAGTGGGGAACAATTTTCGGAATGCTCTGCGGCGGTGTTATGATTTTCGTTTGGAAATTCGCAGTAAGACCTCTCGGCGGCGCACTTGATATCTATGAGCTTCTTCCGGCATTCATTGTTGCTCTTGTTGTAAACGTTGTTGTTTCTCTTATCACAAAGAAGCCCGAGGAAGAGGTTATCGGAGAATTTGAAGCAGTTAAAGAAATAAAATAAGTTGCGAGTTGCGAGTTCCGAGTTCCGAGTTGTTGGTTTCTCGGCTGCGCCTCGGTCAATAAAACAAGCCCCGAACTGATTTGCAGTTCGGGGTTTTTCTGTAGGGGAGCGTCTCTGTGCGCTCCTGTGTTTTTTTGAATGCTTCGGGCAGGCGCGGAGACCTGCCCCTACTTTTTTATTTCTGTTTTTCTTTTGCAAATTCAATGGCTTTTGAGTTTTTCGGCAAGGTGTTCAGGTGGACTTCCAGCACATAGTTTTTCTTGCTGTTTGCCGTATTATCAAATGATTCATAGTAACTGAAAAAGCCTTCTATGAAACCGTTTCCGCAACTTCTATCGGGAATCTTTTCAAGTTCTTCACCATTCGAAATTGTTCCTGATAAGCAGATATCAAACTCATTTTCACCGTCCGTAAATTCAGCTCTCTTTGTTGAAGAATAGTCTTTTGTGAGGGTGATGATATCCTCCTTGCAAAGTTCGATGAATTCATCAAAGTCCTCAGCGTTAAGAACTTTCTCCTCCGATCCGGTGTAGTCGTTGATGATTATGCTGTCGATTGTGTATTCTGAATCAAGGGAATCGAGATAATCAAAAATGTTTTCGTAGTTATTCTTTGACTCTATTCCCTCTATCAGCGAATCAATTTTTTTGCTGGCGCCGATATCATAGAGATATTCTCTTTCAACGGTTTTTCCGCTTTTCAGATGATAATTAAGGCTGATTGAAAGATAGCTTTCATCAACAGGTGCTTCATATTCATATTCATCCGATGAAGGAGCCTTGCCCTCTTTTGAATATTTTATAAGCTCCTTATGAAGCTCGCGGATTTGCGCGGTGTTTTCTTCATCGGCTCTAACAGCGTATGTTGCATTGAAAACAGTGCTTTTGGTTTTATTTGAAGCGGGGATATAATTCGTTTCATATGCTGCAAGACCGACAATAAAACCAAGGCTGAGAGCACAGCAGATAACCCATCTGATAATTAGCTTAACTGAAAAAATATTGAATTTCTTTTTCAGAATCATCTGCGTTGCAAAATAGATGA
>CAMYWU010000199.1 GCA_947302895.1 uncultured Clostridia bacterium
GGCAAGTATAACTGCAATAATAATCGGCGAAAGAAAATCAATTGTTTCTCTGAGCTTTGATTTTTTCTTTATCTCAATTGTTTCGCCGCAATCATTGCAAATGATTTTGTTTTCTTCCTGCTTAACATTTTTGCTGCCGCATTTTTTACATTTCATATTTCTGTCCTCATTATTTTGTGAATTTTAGAATCATTATTTCAAACGGATGAAGAGTTATATCAAGCTTTTCATTGTATGAGAAATATCCGCCTGTGTCAAGCTGGGAAGCAAGATAAACTGCCTGGCATCTTACGCCTTGGAAGCCTTCTTCGCCAACGCCCATAAGCTTGTTGAAGGTAAGAGTCAGCGGTGTTGCCTCATTGGTAGGATTTCTTAAAGCAACAATGCCTTCACCCTCTTCGGTAAAGGAAACATATCCGTATATATTATTCTCTTCGGGATTTCCGCCGATGAATGATGCGTTTTTGAGAATATGGAAATTCTCTTTCTGGAAATTCATTGCGCTTGCAAGTGAAAACCATTTAGCCTCGTTCATAACAGCGGGCGAGATATAGAGCTCATTGAGCGCCTGACCCCTTACTGAATTCCAGAATACGAGCTTTTCAAATTCCTTATCGCTGTATTCTGTATTTGCCATTTTTGCATAAATCGGCTCGTGATTATAAATCGCATTAAGCGGAAGAGCGCAGCTCCTTTTAATAACGCAGTCGTAGTATCTTGAATCACGGTAGGTAAGCTCGCCATCAAGAGCGCTCTGCTCATCAAGGTTTTCGGCAAAGCCGATATCGCTGCTGTTTTGAATCCATATTGAATTAACCCACTGAAGCCACCAGGGCGATGGATTGATGTAGCAGGTCATATTAATAAACAACTCGCTGTTTACGCCCCTGAGCCTTCTGAACAGCTCAATAATGCTATGCGACATTTCGGTGATATAATACATATCATTTGCGCCGCCGACAGCGTGGTCGTGCTTCTCGTTTTTACAGGGAGCAAGAGAAAATCCATCGAGCTTAAGATATCCGATTGAAAGCTCCTGAATTTTTGATGCGAGGAACTGGCTGAGGGTATCAATATATTTTCTTGAACCAACGCAGATTTCCTGTGCGTCCTCGTTGATATAGCCAAAGCCGCCCTTTTGAATTTTCTTAGCCGCTTTCTTAGGATTCTTATATCCTCCTCTTGGAGAAAGCCATAGACCGAGAGTGCTGCCCATAGTTCCTGCAAGAGCGGAGATATCCTTAAGCTCATTCGGGAAAGCCTTTTTATTAACATCCCAGAACTTTGTTTTGAAGCTCTGCCAGCCGTCATCAATAACATAGCTGTTAATGCTTGGAGCGCCGCTCCTTTTGAGCTGCTCGTGAGCCTCAACAAAAAGACCTTTTATCTGCTCCTCGTTGATTTTGCCCATGCCGTCAAACCAGCTGTTGTAGTTAAAACGAAGTCCTCTTTGAAGGCTTATAAAATCAATGTATTCAAAAAATGCTTTTTTAACTGCAACAAGAGTGTTATCCTCGGCAGCGCCGATAACGGTTATGGGGCACTTGAAATTCTTAACATTTCTTCCGATAAAGTATTTAATCTGACCCCTGCCGTGAAGAATACGGTTATCAGTTGCAGGAAATTCACAGCCGAAAAACAGGCTGTCGATAAAAAACGGCTGACCGAGCATTGCCTGATACGGCGGTATCTCACTGCCATCAATAATCTGAGCGCCGAAATGCGTTTTTGAATTAACTATTCCGAAGTTTTCAAGCAAAACAGCTTCGATAACAGCATCATCGCTCTGAGTAATTGTCAGCTGTTTGCAAAGGCTGTTTCCGTCTGAATGAAGCCAGTATTCAACAGCAACGCTAACACCCTTATGCTCGGCAAAAACAAATCTGAGCCTTCCGTTTTCCTCGCTTGAAGAAATAACGGGAAGCCTTTTTGATGAAAACTGTGCGCCATCTTCCATATAAATAAGAAATTCGCTTGAATTTCCGTCGGGAACAAAATTCATATCCGAAATCTTGTTGTGAATCTGGCTTGCATAAAAGGTGTTGTTTGCAATTTTAAATTCTCGCTTTAAGCGATTGCTTTCAAGTTTAAACATAAACAATTATTCCTTTTAATCGGGTGCGGGTGTCCCGCCCGAAATTCGTAATTCGTAATCTCGACCAACGGTTCCCAAAATTTGTCTCGGCTTGGAGCGCCGACAAATTTTGACCGTTCGGCAGTTCTTTTTGTTCGCTTCATCTGCCACCGGCAGCGCTCACAAACGAACCGTAATTCGTAATTGTTAAAGCTTCGCTTTAATCTCCTCCAGCGCAGTTGCAAGCTGGTCGGGGCAGGAGGTTCCTCTGAAATTGCAGTCAATGCCCTTTAGAGTTGCAATAACCTCGTCAATGCTCTTGCCCTTAACAAGAGCTGAAATTCCCTTTAAGTTGCCGTTGCAGCCGCCGAGAAATGAAACGTCGCCGATGGTTCTGTCTTCGTTGATTTCAATGGTTATTTCTCTTGAGCATGTGCCCCTTGTTTTATATTTAAACTGCATTTAAACTGCCTCTTTCTTTAAAATTATCTATATTATTATACATATTAAATGCCCATAATTCAACATTATTTTGTGAACTTTAATTATTGACATATTATATCTTGTGATATACAATAACTTCGCATTGTATCCACAGAGGAGCAAAAGACAGCCCCTCGGCGGTTTTTCCGCTTCGGAACAGTAGCAGAAAGGAAACTAAATATGAAAACAAACACAAAAAAGATTGTCGGTATTGGTTTAATGACTGCAATAGTTGTTGTTCTCCAGCTTCTCGGGAGCTTCATCAAGTTCGGCGTTTTCTCAATTTCGCTTGTTCTTGTGCCGATTATCGTTGGTGCGGCGCTCTATGGAGTTGGCGCAGGCGCATGGCTCGGTCTTGCTTTTGGCGTTACGGTTCTTGCTTCAGGTGATGCAGGCGCTTTCCTTGCAGTTAATCCTGTCGGAACTGCTGTAACTGTTTTGCTAAAGGGCGTTCTTGCAGGTCTTGCAGCAGGCGGAGTTTATAAGCTTATTGAAAAGAAAAACAAGCTTATAGCTGTTATAACCTCGGGTATTGTTGCACCCGTTGTTAATACGGGAATATTCATTCTCGGCTGCTGGCTCTTCTTTATGCCCCTTATAACAGAGTGGGCAACCGCAGCAGGTGTTGAAAATGCAGGCCTTTTCGTTTTAACAGGCGTTGTTGGAGTTAACTTCTTCATTGAGCTTGCAATCAACCTTGTTTTAAGCACCGTTATTGTTCGTATTATAAAAATTGCAGTAAAAGAGAGAAAATAAAAAAGAGGCGAAAGCCCAATGTCATTAAGTTAACGGGATGCCGAGGTCGTCATCCCCTACAGAATTCG
>CAMYWU010000200.1 GCA_947302895.1 uncultured Clostridia bacterium
ATATATAGCGGCACCTCCGCACCTGATAAAAATATATCCGTGCGCAGCACCCTTAATTTTCCATTTTCCATTTTCAATTCTCAATTGCGGATGTGAAACATCCGCATATAAACAGTTTTAGAGAGTTCGTTCGAACTCTCTTAAAATAATACTGTTTAGTTGTTTGTTTTATTACTATTTGTTTTTTCTGCTTGTTTCGAGCTTTCAGGCTGAGTTCGTGTTTTAAACTCGTCAACGCTGATATATCTTATCTGATTTGATTTAACCTTTGTCATTTTCAGCTCTTCAACTGCGTATTTATCAATCGTTGAAATTGAAACAAGTGCGTCAAGCTGGCTCTGAAGGCTGATATATTCGCTGTTTGCATTTGCAATACTCGTCTGGGTTTTCTGAATCTGACGGGTAAGCTCATTCTTCTCAGCAAATGAATGAAGCGAAAAAGCAATCATAAGCAGGCTGATAACGGCAACACCGGCAACAACAACGGCTTTTTTAAATGCCGCCTTCTGCTCTGCACGGAGCTGGCTTTTGCTCTTCATTTTGCCGCCCTTGCGAACCT
The DNA here is from genome assembly GCA_947302895.1 of uncultured Clostridia bacterium. Classification (GTDB taxonomy): domain Bacteria; phylum Bacillota; class Clostridia; order Oscillospirales; family Acutalibacteraceae; genus Eubacterium_R. The sequence goes on from CAMYWU010000200.1 coordinate 560, forward strand.
TTAAGCCCTCATCCTCCTGAGGTCTCAGCTTGGGAGCGTGCGAAGCTCTGCTGTAGCTGAAGGATTCAATTAAATACGATGTATCGCTGCCATACGAGTATTTTCTGAAATCATTTGTATTCGTCACCGATATCACCTCCTGAAATAAAATGTAGAATTTAGAATTTAGAATGGAGAATTTTTGGCGGGACACCCGCACCCGGTTTAATAATTGCTGTGCGCAGCACCCGAAATTATCAATTTTCAATTCTCAATTTTCAATTTCTAAAAATGCTTTAGAATTTTTCAAAGCATCTGAGCCTTGAAGAACGGGCTCTCGGGTTTTCCTTAAGCTCCGCCTCGCTCGGCGCTTTTGATTTAAACGGTCGTTTGCCAAGCGGTTTATTTCCGCAAACGCAAACAGGAAATTCTTTAGGACAGGTGCAGGGATTTTCCCACTTTGCAAAGCGTTCCTTAACAATTCTGTCCTCAAGCGAATGGAAGGTTATAACCGAAATTCTTCCGCCGCTGCTGAGGCAGTCAAGCGCATCATCAAGAGTTTTCGAAAGCCTTTCGAGCTCTGAATTAACCTCTATTCTGATAGCCTGGAAGGTTTTTCTTGCGGGATGAGCATCCCTCATTGCCTTTTGGGGATATGCTTTTTTTATAAGCTCAACCAGTTCAAAGGTTGTTTCAATCGGCTTTTCCTCTCTTGCATCAACAATGTTCTGAGCAATTCGGGGAGCAAACTTTTCCTCGCCGTATCTGAAAAGAATATCGATAAGCGCTTCCTTTGAATAGGTGTTAACAACATCCTTTGCCGAAAGTCCGCTCTTGCTCATTCTCATATCGAGCTCGGAATCGCTGTGGAAGGAAAAGCCACGCTCGGCTGTATCAAGCTGAAACGAGCTTACTCCGAGGTCGAGCAAAACTCCGTCTATCTTTTCAATTCCAAGATTTGAAATTATTTCTTTAATGTTCTCAAAGTTGTTTTGAACAATCAAAACATTTTCGAGCTCCCCCAGCCTTTCGTTTAAAACCGAAATTGCATCGGGGTCCTGGTCAAGTGCTATAAGCTTTTTTGCTCTTTTAGCGATTTCAGAGGAATGACCTCCGCCGCCTGCGGTTCCGTCAAGGATTATTTTGTTTTCGTTTATGTTGAGCGATTCGATTGCTTCATCGAATAAAACGCTTTTATGATTAAATTCCATATTTATCAAGAATGCTTTCAACATCAGCTTCGTTGATTGCATCAAGCTGCTGAGCAAAGAGTTCGCAGTTCCAGATTTCAATTCTTCTGTTGTTTCCGAAAACTTCTGCCTTATCCTCATCAATAAGGGCTGCCTGACGTCTTAGGTTTTCGTTTAAAAGAAGTCTGCCCTGACCGTCAAGGCTGAGCTTCTCGGCATTTGCAAGGAAGAAGAATTCAAGCTGTTTTCTGTCGCTCTGGCTGACATCATCATGAATTTTCTTTAAAAACGCATTCCATTCTTCAAGGGGAAAGAGAGCAATGCATTTACCAAAACCACGGGAAGCGATAAATTCCTGACCTAAGCCCGAACGCATATTTGCAGGAATTGAAATTCTTCCTTTGTTGTCTATCTTATGAAGCTTATGACCAACAAAATAATCTTCCATTTGGCTCTCTCCTTTCCTCTGAATTTATGGGAAAACCGCCTAAAAAGCGGAATAAACCCAAAACCCCATAGCTTTTTATGGGATTTCGGTTGTTTTTTATGGGATTTCTCACCACTTGTCTCTATTATATAGGGCGTTTGTCCCATTGTCAAGAGTTTTGTGGGGCAGGGATAAATTGTAACTCATTTGTAATTTTTGGGTTTTTGTCAAACACTTGTGTAAATCGATGGCATTATGATATAATGTTTAAAAATCTTATAATATAGGAGACAACCTATGGAAAACAAAACCACCTGGCGTGAAAAAATAGGCTATGGCATTGGAGCCGTAGGACTTGATTTGAGCTACGGGATGTTTTATTCCTTCCTGAGCTACTATCTTTCAAGCGTTCTCGGATTAAAGGAAGCGTTTTTGCTGCTCCTGACCCCGATTGCAAGAATATGGGACGGTATCAACGACCCGATGATGGGAACAATAGTTGATAACACAAAAACAAAGCACGGCAAATACCGCCCCTGGATTGTTATCGGCGCCGTATGCAACGCAGCAGTTCTGTTTTTGCTTTTTACCTCCTTTGGTATGAGCGGAATAAAGCTGTATATCTATATCGGCGTTATGTACATTCTCTGGGGAATGACGAACACCATGGCGGACATCCCCTACTGGAGCATGATTCCCTCGTTTACATCCGATCCCGACGACAGAAATATGGTTTCAACCGTTGCAAGAACCTTTTCCGGACTCGGTCAGGGCATTATAACCGTTTTAACTCCGATTATTCTTCCGATGCTTTCATCGGGAATGAAAACCGATAAGGGCTACAGCGCAAGCGGTTTTTCCCGCTGGGCAGGAATATGCGCAATTGCGCTTGTTGCATTTTCCGTTATCTGCGTTTTATCAACAAAGGAAAAGCACGTTTCCTATAACAAATCAAAGTTTTCGTTTACAAAGATATTCAAGGTTCTCAAAAACAACGACCAGCTTGGAATATTTATGCTCTTTGCAATGCTTTCTAATGCAGGATGGTATTTAACCTCGGGAACTGCGGTATATTATTTCTCAGACGTTCTCGGCAAGCCGAAGGATCAATCACTGTTCCAGACAATAGGTGCAGTCGGCTCTGTGCTCGGACTTCTCGTTATTCCGATTCTTTCAAAATGGCTTGATAAAAAACGCATTTATCAGATTTCACTTTCAGCAAC
>CAMYWU010000201.1 GCA_947302895.1 uncultured Clostridia bacterium
AATATTGTTCGCAGCGAGAAATACAGCGGGGAACTGCTCTCGTTTTCCTTTCCGATAATGTTTAGCTGTGCTGTTCAGAGCGTTTTTCAGTTTCTTGATACCGCATCAGTTCAGGCGGCGCTCGGTCTTATAAGCACCGAGGATTTGAGGGCGGCATACAGCGGGGGATTAACAATTGCAAAAACGGCAAACGAAGATGTGGTTTCATATGTTTACGGTATTCTTTCAAGTGCGATTGACTTTAAAAATCTTGTTCCAGGAATAACTATGGCGCTCGGTGTTTGCGCAGTTCCTGCTGTAAGCTCCGCTTTTGAAAGCAAGAATAAAGAGCATCTTCAAAGTCTGATAAATTCAGTTTATAAATATACTGCTCTTTTATCAATGGCGGGCGGAATAATTATTGCGCTTAATTCAAAGAGCATTCTTGAGCTCTTCTATTCAAATTCCGCACCCGATATTGTTGTTCTGTGTGAGGGGCTTGTGAAATGGTTTGCTTTAAGCGTTCCTTTTTATTCGCTTGCCTCAGCTTCCGTTTTTTGTGTTCAGGCAGTTGGTGCACCCAAAAAAACAATTGCTCCCTACGTTGTTTCGGGAATAATCAGAGTTATTTTAAATATACTACTTGTGAGCAATGAGAATTTTATTCTGCTTGGCAATGTTATTTCGGGTGCAGTTGGCTACTTCTTTATGTTTTTATGGAACACAAAAACGCTGAAAAGAATAAGCGGTGTAAAAATAAGAAAAACTAATGCATATCTCAAACCGACTATTATCGGATTATTGTCGTTTTTTTCGTTTAATTATCTTCTTGACATTGTAAATTTTTCAAAAAATTCAGCAATCAATTTATTGATTGGAACAACTCTTTTCGGCGCCTTCTTCTGTATGTTGAGCTTTTTGTTTAAAGTGCTGATTTTTAATGACGTTTTTTGTCTATTTAAAATCAAAAAAAATGGCTTAAATACTTGATTTTTTAAGGAAAATATTGTATATTTAATATAGCTAATTAATCTAAATTTTCGGAGAATATTATGCCTGTTGATTTTGAATTTAAGGATAAATATGATATCTATGATTTAATATCAATAGTCAAGGTTCTTCGCTCACCGGGGGGCTGTCCCTGGGACAGAAAACAAACTCATTCCTCAATCAAAAAGAATTTCATTGAGGAAACATATGAGGTTATAGAGGCAATCAACAAAGACAATCCCGAAATGCTCAAAGAAGAGCTTGGGGATATTTTATTGCAGGTTGCTTTGCATACCGAAATGGAGCGTGAAAAGGGCAGCTTTGATTTCAACGATGTTGCAAATGACGTTGTTAAAAAGCTTGTTATCCGCCATCCCCATGTTTTTGGCGACGTTGTTGCCGAAAACGAGGAGGAAGCTCTTTCCTCATGGGATAGCGCAAAAGCGCAATCCAAAGGTACTAAATCTCAGAGCGAGAGTATGGATTCGGTTCCAAGAGAATTGCCCGCACTGATGAGGGCGCAAAAAGTTCAGCAAAAAGCGGCAAAGGTTGGCTTTGACTGGAAAGATTCAAGGGGAGCCTTTGATAAGCTGGACGAAGAGATTAATGAGTTAAAATCGGCTTTGGCTCACGGCAGAAAGTCCGATATTGAAGAAGAATTCGGTGATGTTCTTTTTTCGTGTGTTAATATTTCAAGATTTCTTAAGGTCGACAGCGAGGAAGCGCTTACGGGCGCAACCGATAAATTTGTTGAACGTTTTAAGAAGGTTGAAGCATTGGCAGCGCAAAGAGGCATTGATATGAAAGCTTCTTCAATTGAGGAGCTTGATGCTTTGTGGGACGAAGCTAAGAAAATAAAATAAGCGATTTATAATCGCAACGGAGGAAAAATTATGAACAAAACAGATCTCGTAGCAGCAGTTGCTGCAAAGGCAGAAATTTCAAAGAAAGACGCAGAAGCAGCTGTAGCAGCAGTTTTCGGCGCAATCACAGACGCTCTTGCTGATGGCGACAAGGTTTCTCTTGTTGGTTTCGGTACATTTGAGGTTAAGGAGCGCGCAGCTCGCACAGGTCTCAATCCTCGCACAGGCGAAAAGCTTTCAATTCCTGCATCAAAGGCTCCCGCTTTCAAGGCAGGCAAGGCTCTCAAGGATGCTGTTAAATAATTGAATTTTTTTCGAAAAGGGTTGCTTTCGGGCAGCCCTTTATTCATTATATAAAAACAGGAAGAAGGCTTTCCTTCTTCCTGTTTTTTTACATATTTAGTTTGCCATAATGTGCTCAGAGCGCTTTATACATTTTTGCAGCATCCTCTTTAAGAGCGTGCTCGCTGATTTCAAGAACCTCATAGCTCCTGCTGTTTTGCGAAAGATTAATGGTTATTTTGTCGCCAACCTTAACATTGTATGAAGCTCTTGCAACTTTGCCGTTAACCTCAATTCTTCCTGCGTCGCAGGCTTCGTTTGCAATTGTTCGTCTTTTTATAATTCTTGAAACCTTTAAAAATTTATCCAATCTCATAGTCGTAACTTATTTCTTAATTAATATTTTTCGTTCTTCTTTTTCTTCTTCAAAATCCTCCGCCTCAAGCTCCTGATAGGAGTCTTTTTCATCATCGGCAAGCTGCATTGTATCCGTTGCCATTCTGTAGGTTGCTTCAACGAAGCCGAGAAGGAAGAAATAAATCATCATTTCCTTTGGTGATTGAAGAGTGTGTTCAAACAGCGATATTGTTATAAAACCGATAAACGCAGAAGTGTATACTATTGCATATGGTCTGTATTTATTCTCTTTGAGATAAAACAGGGAACAGAGGTTTTTAACGATTACAACAATTACTGCAATCATGAAAGCAATGCCAACAATTCCGCCCTCAACTGCAAGTTCGAGGAAGAGATTATGCGCATGAGCTCTGTCGGTATGAAGACGCTGAATGATAATCTGATGCAGGTTTTCCGTTCCTGCGCCAAGACCTAATATAGGATGCTCAAGAAATACCCTCTCCAGATTTTTAGCCTTGAATTATTTGAAGTCAGAAGATCGCCTGCGGGCGAATTTTTCATTCTTGTAACCCAGATAACGGGAATGCCGATTGCAAGAATAACAATAAAACCAACCATCTTTTTAAAGATTTTTTTATTGCTGACAAGCAGAGTTATTATTGTTAATGCAACGGCTATATATGCGCCTCTTGACTCGGTGCAGAATAATCCGCCAAGTGTTGAAATAAGGCAGGCTGCGCTTATTGTTCGGTGAATTGAACGCTTGAAATAAACAGTTCCGAAAGCGCAAAACGGAGTTGTCATTACCAACAATGTTGCAAGTATAAGCGGGGTATCAA
>CAMYWU010000202.1 GCA_947302895.1 uncultured Clostridia bacterium
ATGATAGTTATTTGATTTTTATGCAAACAAAACGCTTTGCCTCGGCAAGGAATCAACCTTCGATTTTGTTTTCGGAGTTCTTGATGAGGTTTGCGAGCTTTTTGAGTCGGATTATATTCATATCGGCGGCGATGAGGCGGATAAGCGTATTTGGAAAAAATGCGAAAGCTGCCAAAGAGTTATGAGGGAAAATGGCTTGAAGGATGAAACCGAGCTGCAGGGCTGGTTTGAAAACAGGCTTATTAAGTACCTCACAGAGAAGGGCAAAACACCCATCGGCTGGAACGAGATAATCAGCGCTGATAATCTTGATAAAAGCAGCGGCGTTGTTATTCAGTACTGGACCCGCAAACGTGATAAGAATGCCGAGGGCTATGTTAATTCGGGCGGTAATATGATTTTATCAAATCATCAGTGCTTCTATTTTGATATGCCCTATGCAATGACGCCCATTGATGCAACATATAATTATAATCCTGCTGATTACGGCGTTAATGAAAGCAATACAAAAAATGTTCTCGGCGTTGAGGGCGAATACTGGAGCGAATGGATAAGCGATAATAAAAAGCTTGAAATGATGATGTTTCCAAGGCTTCAGGCGCTCGGCGAGGTTGCCTGGCTTCCGAAGGAAAAGCGCAGCTTCAATGAGTTTAAAAAACGTCTTGATGCGCAAAAGCCTGTTTTTGAAAAGCACGGCATTAATTATGCTTCCGATGAAATCGCTCTTGCGAAGAATAAAAAGGAAGCTGCTAAAATATTATATAAATTCACCCACGGCAATCCATACCTTGAGGTTGAATTGAATAGTAAATACAGAGCTAAAGGAGATAAATAAAATGAAATTCAGTGATTTTCCGCAAGCAGTTGTTAAAGAAAACGTTGACTGGAGCGTTCGTGAGATAACAAATGTTATCAAGCGCTACGGTCCCCGTGAATCGGGCAACGAAAACTGCCTTGCCGCACAGAAGCATATAAAAAAGGAAATGGATACCTTCTGTGATGAAACAGGCTTTGAAACCTACAAAATGAATCCTAAGGCATTTTTGCATTTCACAAAAACCGTTTCGGTTTTAACTATACTTGCAATTGTTGTTTGCCTTTTCCTTGTTTATTTTAATGTTTTTGAGGGAATGGGACAAACTGCATTCTTTATTCCTCAGATAATTGTTGGCGGTGTAATTATTATCAGCCTTTTAATCGCAGGTCTTCAGCTTACATTATACAAGCCCTTCTGCGATATGTTTTATAAGAAGAAGGACGCTAATAATTTCTATGCAATCCGCAAGCCGAGAGGCGAGATTAAGAAAAGAATTATTATCTGCGGTCATATAGACGCTGCTTATGAATGGCGCCATACAAGATACAGCACTGATAAAATTCATCTTATGTTTCCACTTATGGCTTGGACAATCGGCGGACTTATTATTTCGGCTATAATTGCAATTATCAGCACTATTGCAAACTTTGCAGATATGGGCGCATTCGGCGATTTTATGATGATGTACAGCTATCACTTCCATATCTTAACCGCTCTTGCAATGGTTACACTTCTTTTCTATGTTGATTTTAAAACCGTTTCGCCCGGTGCAAACGATAATTTAACAGGAACATATGCCGCTGTTTGTGCGCTTCGTATGCTTGATATGGCAGGTGTTGAGCTTGAAAACACAGAGGTTATGGCTCTTATCACAGACGGTGAGGAAGCAGGCCTTAAGGGAACAAAGGCTTGGGTAAAGGCTCATAAGGATGAGGCAAACGGCGATGTTAAAACCGCAGTTGTTTGCGTTGATACACTTAAGGATTTTGAATACTTCAATGTTTATTCAAGGGATATGAATTCTCTTGTTAAAAATGATATTGAGGTTTCAAAGCTTGTTCTTGAAGCAGGCAAGGAAGCAGGCTACGAGGATATGAAGATAGGAAGCGTATTTATGGGCTCTTCCGATGCGGCTGCTTTCTCACAGGGCGGTTTTGCTTCAACAGCTCTTGCAGCTATGGACCCTGCTCCTGCAAGCTATTATCATAATTCAAGGGATAACTATGATATCCTTAATCCCGAAGCAATCAAAGCGGGATTTGACACAGTTATTGCAACAATTCTTAAGTTTGATGAAGAATAATTAAAACAGGGCAACGCCCTGTTTTATTAATTGAAAATGGAAAATTGAGAATGGAGAGTTATGGGTGCTGCGCACGGCATTTTTTATTGTCCGAGCGAAGCGAGTAACCGCAATTTTCAACTCTCAACTTTCAATTCTCAATTTTTATGGAGATGTTATGACAAACAAACACACTAAAATAAATCTCTTCCTCCTCGCCTTTGCGGCGCTCATCTGGGGAACTGCTTTTGTTGCACAGAGCGAAGGAGGGGATATAACAGGACCCTATACCTTTACATGTATCAGATATTTAATTGGCGCTGTTATCCTTCTTCCAATAATAAAGATAGGCGATAAAACGGATTTTTACGGCGGCGCAAAGCCGAAAACTGCACAGCAAAAGAAAACGCTGAGAATTGCGGGAATTTGCTGCGGACTTTGTCTTAGCGTTGCAACCTTGTTGCAGCAGGTTGGAATGTACTACGGTACTACTGCGGGCAAGGCTGGCTTTTTAACAGCGTGCTATATAATCCTTGTTCCGATTCTCGGGCTGTTCATAAAGAAAAAATGCCCTAAAAGAGTCTGGTTTGCAGTTTGCATAACTCTTATAGGACTGTATCTGCTCTGCATAAACGGCAGGTTTAAAATGGAACTCGGCGATTTGCTTGAGCTTGGCGGCTCATTTGTTTGGGCAATGCATATTCTGACTATCGACCATTTTATGATTAAAAAGGTTGACCCCGTTCGTCTCAGCTCAAGGCAGTTTTTTGTTACTGCATTTATCAGCGCCTTTTTGATGTTCTTTATTGATATGAAGGGCGATATTTCAAACTTCCTTCCCGCTGTTGCCGTTGCTCTTTCAGGCAAAGCGCTCATCTCAATACTCTTTGCGGGCGTTATGAGCAGCGGAATTGCCTTCACCTTGCAGATTATCGGACAGCGTGGCGTTAATCCAACCGTTGCATCGCTTATAATGAGCCTTGAGAGCGTTTTTTCAGTTCTTGCAGGCTGGATAATCCTCGGCGAAAGCCTGAGCCTTAAAGAAGCGCTTGGATGCGTTTTGATTTTCGGCGCAATAATTCTTGCGCAGATACCAATAAAACCAAAAACAAAAAAAGCGGCGTAGCCGTAATGGCATTAAGTTAAGAATATCAGAATGGGGCGCTGGGGTCATCGCCCCCTAC
>CAMYWU010000203.1 GCA_947302895.1 uncultured Clostridia bacterium
ATATATATAATCTTAATTAATTTAATTACTTTTTTTGCAATGTTTATTGATAAGCAATGGTTCCTCCTCAAAGCAAAGGACGGCACCTTTGATAAAAACGACCCCGTAGACAGACTTGATGTTTCAATTCTTCAAAACAATCTTCTTTGCCCGATTTTAGGCATTGAAAATCCGAAAACCGATACAAGAATTGAATTCATCGGCGGTATTCGTGGTCTTGATGAGCTTGAAAGAAGAGCAAATAACGATATGAGGGTTGCATTTGCAATGTTCCCGACAACTATTGATGACCTTATGTCGATAGCTGACGCCGATAAAATTATGCCCCCGAAATCAACCTGGTTTGAGCCCAAGCTGCTTTCAGGACTCTTTATTCACCATTTATCATAAAATCTATTGAAAACATAGTGAGATTATGGTATAATTCCACTATGTTTTTTTGATAGGAGTAGATACTTATGAAAATTTCTAACGAATACGGCGGAAATATCAAAATTCAGGAAAACGCTGATTTTTCCGTAAAACAGATAACCGATATTTGCGATAATATCGGACCTCGTAAACCTGGTTCACCCGAGGAGCTCAAGGCTCAGCAGTTTATGGAGGAGGATTTAAAGCCAATTTCGGATAAAACCGAGATTGAAAGCTTCACCCTTCACCGCCAGGGCTTTATGGGCTTCATTCCCTTTACAGTATGTATGGGTGTTGCAGCAGTTTTTGTTAACTGGTTTGCAAAGCCCCTCATTGCACTGATTATGTGTATTCTTGCTTTCGTTCCTCTTATTCTGGAATTTCTTATGTATAAGCAGTTCGATGATTTTCTTTTCCCGAAGCAAACATCGCACAACCTTATTGCAACAAAGGCTCCCAAGGGCGAAACAAAACAGCGCATAGTTCTTGTTGGCCATGCCGACAGCCAGTTTGAATGGCCGATTAACCTTCTTCTCGGCGGACTTAAGGCAAAGCTTCTTGTTGAGGTTCCCGCAGTTGTCGGTCTTGTTATAACAACAATTTTCTCGCTTGTTTGCACATTCGTTGCAAAGGGCGCCGCTGCAAACACAATTCAGAGCGCAAGATGGTTCTTTGTTGCGCTTTTCATAATCGGAATAATCTTTGTTCCCTTTGAGATTTCGTTTATCTTCTTCCAGAGCTGGACTAAATCTGTTCCCGGCGCTTCCGATAACCTTTCGGGCTGCTATATTGGAATTGGAACACTCAAGGCGCTTCGTGAAGCAGGAATTGATATGGAGCAAACCGAAATCAGAGTTATCTGCTCGGGCTCAGAGGAAGCAGGACTTCGAGGCGCTAAGGCGTATGCAAAGGCTCACGAGCAAGAGCTTAAGGATATCCCGACTGTTGTTATCGGACTCGATACCTTCCGTGATCTTGAATACATCGCAGTTTACGACAGAGACCTTTCAGGAACTCTTCAGCACGACTGGGGCGCAAAGTACCTTGTTAAAAACGCTGCTTCAAACTGCGGCTATGATTTAAAGTTTGAATCAATTTATATCGGCGCTTGCGACGCTGCTGCTTTCGAGCAGAGGGGAATCCCCTCAACAGGCTTCGCAGCTATGGACCCCGCTCCTGCCGATTATTATCATACAAGACTTGATAACCCTGAAAACCTTCGTCCCGAAGCAATTGCAGCAGCGATTGAAATAACTGTTGAAACAGTTTGCTTATACGATAAGCAGGGCTTACCTAAAAAAGAAGACTAACCATAAAAAACGACTTGCAAAGCAAGTCGTTTTTTTATTTAGCTAAATCTTTTAATATGGCTTTGTATTCAGGCTGACAATACAGCTTTTCAATATATTCAAACGTTTTTTCCTTAGAAATGCCAAGCGCAACCGAAAGCGCCTTTTTGCTATAATCCTCAGCGCCTCCGTTGAGCAGGCTGAGCGCAAGACGAACATTGAACGCACATCTTAAGTCGCTTTCATTCCAGCCGCCCATTGTTTTATACTTTTCAGCGAGCTTGAGAGCTGCCTCAAAACCCATTGTGTCCATTTCAAGAAGCTTTCCGTAGAAATCAACGTTCTTGCTTCTTGAACGGCTTGCAACGCCCGTACAGATTCTGTAGCAGCCCTTTATTTCCCTTATGAAATAGAACTTTCCGGGATGGGCGCCGTATCTGAACCATGTGTTGCAATCCTCCGAAACGGATGCGCACGGGAAGGGCTCTTCAACTGCAAGAGAGGTTCTTACAGCTGTGCACGAGGTTAGGTTGGTATACTTCTTCTTTGATGCAATATTAACGAATGCGTTTTCGCCCTCAACAATATCAACCTTATGACCGTCTATGATTTCTCTGACTGCCATATTGATTTTGCTTTCGGGAACGAGATTGCCGTTTTCGTCAATGATATCAAAGCTTGTATAAGCAACGTTAACCGTTTCATCCTCAAACGCTTTACCAACTAATTCAAGCCTTCTCGGATTAGATATATCATCCGAATCGTTGAAGAGGATGAAAGGTGCACCGAGCTCATTTGCTTTGGCTATTCCTTTGTTTCTTGATGTGCCTGCGCCGTAGTTTTTATCCGAATAGATAACATAAAGCTTATCTTTTAAATCAGCCTTGATTTCATCAATAGCCTCATAAACCTTGTCTTCATCCGAAAAATCATCAACCATAATCAAAACCCAATTGCTGTCGGTCTGATTTTTAATTGATTCCACGGCTGCCCTGAAATGGCTCAGCTCCAAATCGCCGGAGCCGAGCTTTACGGGCATAATAAATGCTGCTGTTTTATTCATAAAAACACCTAAATTGCCTGGGTTAATCGTTTTCAGTCATTTCCGTCTGGAATCTGAACTTTTCGTGGCAACGTGAACACTCAAATTCTCTTACGCTCTTGCCGTTATCAAGAGTGAATTCCCTTCCTTCATCAAATGCATGACCAAGGGGTGTAAGCGTTTCTTCAAACGAATCCGAATATTCCTTATCGTTAAAGATTGCCGTTGCCGTATATGTATTAATTCCTTCTTTAGTACAGGTTGGGTCAACTGTTGTTAAGCTGATTTCAGCGGGAAGATCTCCGATAAGCTTTCCTTCGCTGTCGAACAGCCTTACGATTGCTGTTTTATTGGCTTCATCCCAAATCCATTCAACAGAAGCAACTACAACTCCTTCAGTAACAGGATTATCTTCATCCTGCTGAACAACTGACGTGGGGGTGGTGGGTTCGGCTTGAGCCTGCCTGGTCATAGCCTGATAGGTTGAAACAATAATCGTTGAGCCGGCAAGAAGACAAATAACCTGCTGAAAAACTCTCA